>JAYVUF010000225.1:0-3902 GCA_043788135.1 Actinomycetes bacterium | reverse complement strand
GATCAGGCCAAAGTAATTTCTGCCAATGCCTTTGTGCAATCTCTTATGGCAAAAGACCTGGTGGATTCTAAAGGTCAATTAATTAAAGACGCCACAGGGAATTCCATTTCAATTCCGATCTCCAATTACTTAGCCAAAGGCGCACAGGTCAGCGCCTTTGCCTCCGCAAAAAACGATGCGATCTTGGCGAACATACCGTTAGATGCAACTCTCTCCCAGAGGAATTTGCCAGATAAGAAACCTGCCCTGCTACCGATAGTCACAACAATTCGATTCTATGCAAAGCAGTATGCGGCGGCGAACGGTTTTGTTACGCACACCACTGGACTCGGTGGACTCTTTGCCGATCTTTTCGATTCCTTTAGTGGTTTGGATACCAGTCTGCTTTTGACCACCTTTGGAGTTATTGCACTGATCCTGATTATTGTTTATCGTTCTCCAATTTTGTGGATCTTGCCGCTACTTTCTGCTGGCTTCGCTTTGACCACTGCCGGTGGAGTTATTTACGAACTCGCAAAACATAACGTCATTACATTAGATGGACAATCGCAAGGAATTCTCTCGGTTTTAGTGCTGGGAGCCGCCACCGACTACGCGCTCTTATTGATTGCGCGGTACCGAGAAGAGTTGCATAACTACGAACACCGAGTAGATGCCATGAAAGTCGCCTGGCGCGGAGTTGTGGAACCGATTCTCGCATCGGGTTCCACTGTTGCACTGGGGCTTCTGATGCTTCTTTTATCTCAGCTGACCAACAATCGTGGCCTCGGGCCAATTGGCGCAATTGGAATTGTCTGCGCCATGGTCACAATTCTGACCTTGCTTCCTGCGTTGTTACTTCTCTTTGGACGTTGGATTTTTTGGCCGAAGCGTCCTAAGTTCAATACCGCAGATGAGAAGCTAACTGGCGTCTGGTCAAAGGTGGCAAAGTCCACCGAGAATAATCCCAGAAAATATCTCTCAATCTCTCTCTTGTTTCTCGTTGTGTTATCTGCTTTCTCTATAACACTGCACTCCAATGGATTATCAACCGCACAATCTTTTACCACTCGGACAGATTCTGTGATTGGCCAAGAGCAATTAACTACTTACTTCCCAGGTGGTCAAGGCCAACCAACTCAAATTGTGGTGAGCGCTGATAAAGCTTCAGCTATGATCACCCAATTGCAGTCATTCCACGGTGTAAGTCAAGTGCAATCACAAACAGTTTCACCAATTTTTGCGGGTCACCCGATTCCAGCGGTCAAAGTTGTTGACGGAAAAGAGTTGCTCAACGTAACTCTCTCTTATGGTCCCGATTCCAGTGCGGCAGTGAAGTTAATTCCACCGCTACGCATCTTGGTCCATGGAATTGATTCCACAGCGTTAGTGGGTGGAACATCTGCGGTCTTTAACGATATTGGCACTGCCACGCGTCATGACCAGAAAGTCATCATCCCCGTCATCTTGCTTTTGATCTCGATAATTTTGGCTCTCTTGTTGCGATCAGTCATCGCATCACTTCTACTTCTGCTCACCGTTGTGATTTCTTATCTTGCAACTTTGGGTGTTTGCGCCATTGTCTTCCATCACATATTCCACTTTGCGGGAGAGGATTCTTCATTCCCACTCTTTGCCTTCGTATTCTTAGTGGCACTCGGAATCGATTACAACATTTTCTTGATGACGCGAGTGCGAGAAGAAAGTATCAAGTCTGGAACCAGAGCGGGTATGACCAAGGGAGTGACGGTTACGGGTGGAGTTATTACCTCCGCTGGAATTGTGCTGGCAGCAACCTTTAGCGTGCTCAGTATCCTGCCCTTAGTGTTCTTGGCTGAACTTGGTTTTGCGGTGGCCTTTGGCGTACTACTCGACACCATGCTGGTGCGTTCCATCTTGGTTCCGGCCTTGGTACACACCGTCGGTTCGAAGGTTTGGTGGCCTTCCAAACTCGCTAACGGTGCCAAACTCGCTAACGGTGCCAATGTTGCCGACGGTGCCAATGTTGCCGACGGTGCCCATGATTAAGTTTTCAACGGAAGTCAGTGCTGCTAAGTCCGCTGGGAAACCAATCGTGGCTTTGGAATCCACGATTATTAGCCACGGCTTGCCCAGGCCCCGAAATCTTGAA
Organism: Actinomycetes bacterium; assembly: GCA_043788135.1. GTDB lineage: Bacteria > Actinomycetota > Actinomycetes > Nanopelagicales > Nanopelagicaceae > PALSA-747. The sequence continues at coordinate 1,792 of JAYVUF010000225.1, read as the reverse complement.
GTTGCGTTAGAGGTAGAAGCGATAGTTCGCAGCGCCGGAGCAATCCCAGCGACAATAGCCTTGATAGATGGCGTAGTACACGTTGGTTTAGAACCGGATCAGCTCAATCGAATAGCCAACGATGACGGTGTGGTGAAAGCCTCGACTCGGGATCTGGCAATCATCGAAGCCACCAAACGCTCGGCTGCGACGACCGTTGCCGCTACAGCCCACATCGCACATTTGGCCGGGATTTCAGTCTTCGCAACTGGCGGACTAGGTGGAGTACACCGGGGCCATTTATACGATGAATCGGCAGACTTAATTGCGCTCGCCGAAACACCAATCGTCATTGTCTGTGCCGGAGTTAAATCGATACTTGACGTACTTGGAACCTTGGAACGATTGGAAACATTTGCAGTTCCAGTTCTTGGTTTTGGAACCAACAAGTTCCCTGGCTTCTATCTCACTGAATCTGGATACGAAATCGAACACCGAGTTGATTCGGTAGAAGAGATCGCAGCAATCTGGAAGAACCGCTTTGAACTCAAGACAGATGACCGTGCGATTGTGATTGCGAACCCTGTTCTCAATCAGATGGATCGCGCGTTGCATGATCAGATTCTTAATTCCGGTCTGAATTCTGCGCAGGAACATCACATCACCGGAAAAGCAGTCACTCCGTTTCTCTTGGAGTATTTCCATACTCAATCTGATGGTGAGTCGCTGCGAGTTAATATTGAGATCATTAAAGCCAATTCGCACTTAGCCGCACTCATTGCAGTTTCTCTAAATAAATTGACCCATAACTAAGCTGTGAACAAGGTCCTCTGCATCGGTGACATTATGCTCGATGTCACTGCGGTCGTAGGCGGTCCCATCAGGCAAGGGGTAGAAACTCGGGCTTCGATCTCGACCCAAGGAGGTGGCGCAGCAGCCAATGTCGCCTCCTGGCTCGCAGTTAATGGAACCCCCGCGCACTTGATCGTTCGGATCGGTGATGATGTTGTAGGTCAAACTGTTTTAGCAGACCTCGATAAATATGGTGTCATCTACTCTCATACGATCATTGCTGGGGCCAATACTGGTGTTGTTCTCGTTCTGGTAGACGCCTTGGGTGAACGCACAATGTTTCCTGATTCAGGTGCGAACTCCGGGTTAAGTTTGAGCGACCTTCCGCCACTTGATGACATAACCGCGGTCTACCTTTCGGGCTATCCATTGGTGAATCCACTATCTCGAATTGGTGCGTTAGAGATCTTAAGAACTCTTAAAGAGCGTGGCTTGCCGGTGATCTTTGATCCTTCAACCGTAGGCGTATTGCTGGAAGTAGGACTTGATTTAATTCGAGAGTGGCTCACCCTTGTAGATGTACTTGTTCTCAATGAAGAAGAGGCGCATTTCCTAAGTGGTAAGAGCAACCCGGTAGAAGCGGCAGAGGAGTTGCTATCACTCATTCCACTGGTGGTAATTAAACGTGGGGCGATGGGAGCGCTCGCTCGCGCGCGCGGTTCAGTTTTAGTTCAGATTTCTGCGGTAAAGACGCCACTCGTAGATACCACCGGGGCTGGTGATGCATTTACTGCGGGTTTTATTCAGAGTTGGATCAGCGGGAGTGATCTCATGCTCGCATTGGAGAGCGCAGTCACCTTGGCGGCGCAATGCGTGGCTGTCGTTGGAGCTAGACCCTTACTTTAATTATTCGCTCCGCCTCTATCTAGACTCCAATCATGGCAAGAGGAATCACTGCGACACCGTCTTTCCGACGATAAGCGGTTTCTCCCGTCGTTACAATTATCATCTCTTTTAATTT
>JAYVUF010000224.1:0-8210 GCA_043788135.1 Actinomycetes bacterium | reverse complement strand
CTCGTAGGTGGCGTTCAGCACCAAAGTTTGTGGCACAGAACTTGCTCCCTAGAAAGCAGCGCGTGGCTCGCGCCGTTAGGAGAAATCTTGCCCTACATCCCCGCAAAATTCAGGTTATTTTCCATGTATTTTCGCAAATCAGAACGAATTTGTGGCGTCGCGGCTATTTTTTAAGAACCCGTACCTCCCAGGGACGTAGCGGCTCTGAAACTGCTGAAGGTACTTTCGAGTAATTTCCAAGCAGTTGCTTTGCGCCGTGCCAACCTTCAAGGAAGGTTTCCTTAAGAGAGCCGATATCTTGCTGGTCGCCTGAGAAATTGGCCAAGAGAATAATGCTCTTGTTTAGGTAGCTGCGCGTAAAGAGAAACAGTGAAGGATGTTCAATCTCATGCAATTGAAAGTCCCCTAAGGTGATTATTGGATCCACGTGCCTTAATCGAATCAGCTCCCTATAAAAATCATAAACTGAACCCTCTGCTTGGATTTGGTTCGCCACATTGATTTTACTAAAATTAGGATTCACATTAATCCATGGAGTACCGGTAGTGAAGCCAGCATTTCTTTCTTCACTCCACTGCATCGGCGTCCTCGCATTATCTCTACTCGTCCGCCTTAAGGTGGGAAGTATCTCGTCGGGTGAAATTCCCGTGGTTTCAACTGATTCAGCAAAGTAATTTATGGTTTCAATGTCGCGAAATTCCTTTAAACTGTTAAATGGTACATTCGTCATGCCTATTTCCTCACCTTGGTATATGAAGGGAGTTCCCTTTTGAAGGTGGAGAACTGCAGCTAGTAATTTTGAAGCTTCTAACCAGTATTGATCATCATCACCGAATCGGCTAACAGCTCGAGGTTGATCGTGGTTATTCCAATAAAGGCTATTCCAACCTTTATCCATCAGGCCTAACTGCCAACGTTGAAATGATCTCTTCAAATCTTGAAGTTTGAGTTCCTTTTTCTCCCACTTTCCTGAGGCTCCGTGATCCAATCCAACGTGTTCAAACTGAAATACAAGATCCATTTCGCTTCTAGCTGAGTCAGTAAATAACCGAACTTGCTCAACAGTTACACCGGGCATCTCACCGATCATGATAAAACTTCCCTCACGATCTGAAAAAACTTCCTTGTGCATCTCCGCAAGAAATTCATGGATTCGTGATCCATAACTGTAATGCGGAAATCCATCTCCATAAAACGCTCCTGGGGCAATTTTGCCATCGGGGAGAGAAATATCCTTTGATATTAAGTTGATGACATCCATCCGAAATCCATCGGCTCCTCGATCCAGCCACCATCTCATCATTTCGTAGATGGCACTACGTACCTTTGGATTTTCCCAATTGAGGTCTGGTTGCTTAGCCGAGAATAAATGCAGAAAATATTCGCCACATTTGGGATCATATTTCCAGGCCGACCCTGAGAAGAAGGAACCCCAATTGGTCGGCTCAGCTCCAGGTTCACCACCGATAAATCCTTCTCTTGGCTTTCTCCACCAATACCAATCTCGTTTTGCACTCTCTAAACTAGAAGCAGACTCCACAAACCACGGATGCTCATCGGAGGTGTGGTTAACTACTAAATCTAAGATAAGCCTGATGCCTCTTCGATGAGACTCAACTACCAATTCATCGAAATCAGCCAGAGTTCCAAACATCGGATCGATGCTCTGGTAATCGCTTATGTCATAACCGTTGTCATCTTGAGGCGAGACATATATGGGTGATAACCAAATCGCATCAATTCCTAAATTCTGCAAGTAATCAAGACGAGAGATGATGCCCTGCAAGTCGCCGATGCCATCCTCATTTGAATCAGCAAAACTCTTAGGGTATATCTGGTAAAAAACTGAATTTTTCCACCATTCGGATTTTGAGATGTGCGGTAAATCCAATAAACCTTCTCTCACATTAGTCACGGGAAGCTCCTTGCGAAATCTGCTGGGAGTGGTCAATTACGATAACTTGCCAGATAGAAATAGGTGGGAGCTGAACAAGCGCGTAATCTCCTTCTATCGAAACGGGAAGATCGATGAGACGTGGAGTTATATCTGGTGACGCAATCCTAACCCGCGGAACTTGGCCTTTGACAGCTTTCACTCGCAGTATTGCGCGGCCAGGATTTCTTATCTCTTTTCTTGGTGAATCCCACAGGGTATCTTCTTGGCCAACAAGATTTATTAAGTGAACGATCAGTTGATTGTTAATTGCAGTAATTCGCCGCCAAACAGTTCCAGCATCAGCACTTTCACTAACCCGGGCATCAGTAAAATCTACTTCGCACTCATCATTATATTTACCGGCATAAGAACCAGTGACTTCTACAATTCCCGGATTGAGAAGAAAGTGATCATGTTCCACTAGAAAGTCATACCAATTTTTGAGAAGATCTTGCGTTGAAACTGCAGCAACATGATTTTGAACATAATAAGGGTTTACCAAAATACGATCTGACTCCCCAGCTAAGATCTGACTTGCTCCATGCGAGAAGAGAGTTGCCATTGTGAATTTCGTTGCTAAATCTGATGCCGCCACCGGAGATTCGTCATAAACATGTTGGTAGGCAGCAATCAAAATTGGTTTGCCACCACCAAGGTTCTTGGCTCTAGTTACCACTGCTCCCAGGGAATTGAGGGTTACATGCGGGGGCCAAACTTCAATGTAGATCACATCCTGGGGTGAATTCACCGTTACCCACGTGGGAAAATCATTAACGTTATTGAATATCAAATTACTTTGTGGAAGCGCGCTTCGTACCGCTCTAATCACTTGATCGAATGAATCTGCGACGTCGACAATGGCCCCGTCCGCTCGCGAGGCAATCTTTGGATACCCATACTGATCTAGATGAAATCCATCGAATCCAATGGAATGAGTGGCTGAAGTCAATTCATTTGTAAAGTGCACTAACCAATCTTTGGATGCTGGGTCCAGGATGAAGAGAAAGTCCCCCAGGCCATAAGGCGATCCTGTTGGTGTTAAAAGAGCGTGCTCTTTCCATAACTCCCACTCATTTTGACCGACCGCATACACAGCGGCATAACCCAGGGCCATGGCTCCAACGCCTTGAACAGTGGTAACCAGGTTTTTAACTGTATCAAGTGAGATCGGTTGCGAAAGGGCATCAAGATAGTTATCACCGCCTCCCAACAGATCTGCATGTCGATAAGCCCAATCGTAAAATTGGATTCCAGACAGGTGGAGGCGACGGATATTGTCCTCTACTCCGGAGAGCTCGCGATCGGGAGAATAGTCGGCTACAAATCCATACCTCACTCTCTGTCTCGGCTTATCTGCTACTTCAACAGCTGTACGCGCAAAATATGTGCCCGCATTAACTTCAATTCCATATCCCCCGGGCGAAAGTAAGCCAAGAGAGTGGAACCCATCCCGATTGCAACTTGTGCGGGAAATACATGTTCCTAAATACCAAATGCTTACATCACCCTTTTCTGGGAGATTGCGTATCTCGATCTCGATAGGTTCATCTGGAGTGTAGGAAACACGAGAGGGCAGTACCTCAAATTTATTCATCCTTTCACCGCTCCTGTCGTTAATCCTTGAACGAAATACCGCTGAAATACCAGAAAGACAATGATGACCGGGACAACAGCGATCAATGAGGCAGCAAAGACCAATCCCCATTGAGTCGAGTTCTCTCCTTGAAAGGATGCGATAGCCAGGGGAAGAGTCATGCGATTTGGCTTGCTGATCAACGTTAGGGCTAGAGAGAACTCATCCCAGCACGCCAGGAAGGTAAATATGGTAGATGTTGCTATTGCTGGTTTTGAAAGTGGCAGCGCCAAGCGCCAATAGCGTGTCCAGGCATTAGCCCCATCGACCTGCATTGCGTGATCAAGTTCTGGTGGAATGGAGGAGAAAAAGCCACGGAGAAGAAAGGTGTTAAGCGCTAGCGTAGTTGCGATGTAGAAGAAGATGAGACCTTGTAGAGAATCTAAAAGTCCCAAATTCTTTGCCAAAATAAATTGGGGGATAAGCAACATGGTGGCTGGAATCACCAAACCGAGTAGGAGACCACGGAATATCAGCTCTCGACCTGCAAACCGAAATTGCGCAAAGGCAAAAGCCATCATTGAACTGAGGAGAACTGATATCGCAGTCGCAATTGATGCAACGATTAATGAGTTGAGGAAGAAGAGTTTGAAATTTTGCGTTGAAAGAGCCTGTTTATAGTTCGAGAGAGTTGCTGGATGTGGAATAAATTGTGGAGGGAAAGTGAGAACGTAAGACTGTGTCTTGAAACTAGTTGAAATCATGTAAATAAATGGAGTCACCATTATGAGCGCACCGACGGACAGAGTTAGATATCGAGTCAATGTGGATGTTCGAGAGTAAAAATGCATCAATTTAATCCATCATCTCTATTTCTCAAAACCCGGAGCTGAACAATGGCAATTAGAAAGACGAAGAGGGCGAGAAGTGAAGCGATCGCCGAGCCGTAACCAAAATCAAGATAGGTAAATGCTTCGGTGTACATGTAAGAAAGAATCACATCTGTTTGACCGATCGGGCCTCCGCCAGTGATCAAATAGACCGAGGTGAAGACATTTAAACCGCCTATTACAAGCATCACGGAAATAAAAGTCGTAGCGGGAGCAATCGCTGGAACAGTGACGGCTCTAAAGCGTTGCCATTTATTGGCACCATCCATTGTTGCAACTTCCTCGAGTTCCTGTGGAACGCCTTGTAGAGCGGCCAAATAGATCATCATCGCCCATCCGACCCCCTTCCATACTCCCAAAGCACAGACGGCAACGAGAGCCGTAGTCCTACCTGAAAGCCAAGAAGTTTCGCTACTCTCCAAATGCAGGAAATTGTGAAGGGTGAAATTGATAAGGCCTTGATCGGCAAAGAGATATTTAAAAAGGAGTGATACGACTACCCAACTCGTCACAACTGGTAAATAAAATAAAACACGAAAAATTGGTTGACCGGGGCTTTTCTTCTTTAGGAGCAAAGCAATGGAAAGTCCAATCATCATTTCAAATGGGACGGTACAAACCATATAAATTAGGCTATTTGATAAGCTCAACCAAAAGTGTGGATCATGAAATGCACGATTATAATTATGAAAACCAAGAAATTCGCTGATAGCGTTATTCACTATCTGCCACTTATAAAAGCTCATATGGAACGCTTGAATTGCAGGGTAAATGACTGCAGCAGTAAATAGAAATATTCCAGGGGCTATAAAGAGATAAGGCGTCAGGTTGCTTTGAACACGATTTCGCTTGAAAGGTGCTTTTCGCTTTTGAGGCCTCACGCGACTCACCCCCGTTATTTTGGGAGTGAGTCGCGTGGCCATGGATTTATTATCCTTGTGTAAGCAGGTAGTCGATTTGATTTGCAGCCACGGTTAATGCATTTTTGACGGTTGTTTTGCCCAAAAATGCTGGAACCAAGTTATTGTTCAGAATCGAATCAACTTGCGAACCTTGTGTGATTGCAAGACGAGATTTCGCAGTCTTAAGTTGTGCTGCAAACAACTTAAAGTAAGGATTTGCTACTGTTTCTTGATTTGCAAGAGATGAAATTACAGACATCTGACCAGTCTTTGCCATCGCCAATTGAAATTCTGAACTCTGAGTGAAGCGAACGAATTTTAGCGCTGCATCTTGGTTCGGTGAGGACTTAGAGACGACAATATCTTCGCCACCAACGACGCTGATTGAACCCCCAGGGCCGGTAGGCAGTGGCGAATATACGGGTTTGAAATTTGGATATTGAGAAGCCCAAATGGAAGGCATCCAAGGTCCATCAAAAATGGTCGAGTACAAACCCTTTGGCAATCCATCAGAGGTAGAGACTCCCCCTGAATTACCGGTGAGAATTTTTGGAATTAATCCAGCCTTGTACCAGTTGACCAACATTTGAACAGTGGCGATGTTCTTCGGACTATTCAGGAAGCCTGTCGATTTTGTAAGTGAAGCATTTGTAACTTCTCCTCCGCCAGACCAGAGCCAAGGTGAGATATTCCAAGCGCCAAGTCCTCCATCAGCAAATAGGGATATTTTCTTACCTTTGAGTTTCGAAGCCATAGCATTTAGGTCTGCAAATGTAGCAGGTGGGGTCTTACGACCTGCGGCTGCGAGCGCGCTCTTATTAGAAATGAGAACACGAGTGTTGGTATCCAAAGGCAAGCCGTAATATTTGCCTTTCCACTTATTTGTGGAGAGAGAGCCCGGGTAGGTTGCTGCAGCTAGTGTTGAAAAGTCGGACATTGCTGTCGAAAGGGGATCGATCACACCGAGGCTGGCTAGTTGAGGAACCCATCCGATATCGGAGCGAATGACATCTGGTAGCTCACCACCGGCTGCGCTTGTGGTGAGTTTCTGCAGCAGAGCGCCATATGCCACGTCTAAGTACTGAACCTTTATTCCGGGATTGGCTGCCTCAAAGGCGGGAATTAACTCGTTATTGAGGGCATCGGATTGAGCAGAGTTTCCGCCATTTCCATATGCTCCCCAAAATGTGATTGTTATAGGGTTGGCGGCAGAAGCAGGCCCAGTCGCCAAGGCTGGTAGGGCAATAACTAGAGCAGCGGAAATCGCCGCTGAAGTCGCCCATTTCTTTTTTCTAATCAATGCATCTCTCCAATCATTGCCGTACCAGCCGATTGGGCTGAGGGGAAAGTTTCACCTTCCAAAATTAATTTTATGTCGGAAGTAATTATGTGTCAAGAGCCACAACAAAGTCACTTAATAACCCTTTTTACTTGATTTATGAAATTAATAGAGGTGTAGGATTACTTTCTAATCAAAACCAAATCTGAAATATGGGTGAGTATTCGTGCGAATGGAGACACCTCCTTGGACCTCAGATTCAGGAGTGACCCAACAAGTGGCGCTTCAGGTCCTCCTGAATGGGCCTATTTCGAGGAGCGAAATAGCCCGACGGCTTAATCTATCCCAGGGCTCCCTCACTCGGTTAAGTTCTCCACTGATTGAAAATGGACTCCTCATCGAAGTTGAGGAGCAGGCCAATGGACGAGCAGGGCGTCCCTCTCGGCCACTGGATATCGTGTCCGACTCCCAACATTTCATCGGAATTAAACTCACAGGCGACCAGGTTTTTGGGGCTACCACTAATTTAAGAGCAAATGCAATTGCTTCTGACTCTTTACCACTCTCTTCTCGGGATCCTGTAGATGTCATAAAAACTATTAATCAGTTGGTGGAATCGCTATCAAAGCACGCTCCTTCCATTACGGCAATCGGGGTAGGCGTAGGAGGACTTGTCTCTGAACACTCCGATGTGATCACAGCTCCATTCCTTGGTTGGTCAAATGTTCAACTCGGTTCAATGCTCGAAAAGGCAACTGGAATCCCCGTCAATATTGAAAATGACCTAACTGCACTAACTGAGTTGGAGCACTGGTTTGGCGCCGGCCAAGGTTATAGAAATTTTGCAGTACTGACTCTCGGCGCAGGTATTGGCTATGGATTAGTGATTCACGACGAAATTGTGACTGATCTAGATTCTGGATTGGGACTCATTGGGCATTGGCCGCTAGATCCTTATGGCCCTATCTGCCCATCTGGACATAGAGGATGCGCACGAAGTGTTCTAACAGAGTTAGCAATTGCACAGAGCGTCTCCATAGCAATGCATCGACAAGTTAATTACCAAGAGGCCCTGGACTTAGCACGAACCGGCGAACCAGCTGCTAAACGAATCATTGACGACGCTGGGCGAGGACTTGGCCGATTGATTGCGGCAATATCAAATCTCACTTCACCTGAACGAATAATTTTGAGCGGTGAAGGAGTTCATTTAGCAGAAGTTGCTGCAGATGCCATTCAAGATGGAATCCGAGAGGATCGGAACCCCAATGCGCGCAAAATCGATTTAGTTACTACCCAGGGAAATAACATTGAATGGTGCCGGGGAGCCGCTGTCATTGCTATTCAAAGATTCGTACTTGGCCGCCGTCTCTAGAAAACCCAAATTTGATATAAGTTCGAACTGCTTTCTTTGAGACTATTTATTATCTTAAATTATTAGTTGGGCTGATTCACCATTGAGGCGGCTGCAAATTCCATATAGTTCCAGAGGCGATCTTTTAGTTCCGGGGCTACCTCAAGTTCATCGACAGCAGATTTCATGCATCGCAACCAGGCGGCTTGCTCCTTGGGGCCAATATGGAACCCCACATGGCGCCGGCGCAAACGTGGGTGCCCACGAAGCTCTTCA
>JAYVUF010000223.1:0-3403 GCA_043788135.1 Actinomycetes bacterium | reverse complement strand
GGCAATGCAAAGATCATCAAACTAATTGCCAGAGATGAAAATGTTCACCTGGCATCGACTCAAACCTTAATTAGTATTTTGCCAGACGATGATCCGGATTTCTCCAAAATTCGGGAGGAGACCAGATCCGAATGCATCGAAATCTTCGAAGGTGCTGCGCAACAAGAAAAAGATTGGGCTAACTACCTTTTTAAGGATGGCTCAATGATTGGACTTAACGAGCAATTACTGTGTGAATACGTGGATTGGATTACCAACAAACGAATGACCGCTGTTGGACTAGCATCAAAGACGACGGTGGATCGAAATCCGTTGCCTTGGACTCAAAAATGGATTGCTGGGGCAGAAGTGCAGGTTGCACCCCAAGAAACTGAAATCACAACTTATGTTGTGGGTGGTACCAAGCAAGATGTCAACCAAGAGACTTTCAAAGGATTCAGTTTATGATCACCGTGTATTCAAAAACACAATGCCCGAATTGCTTACGTGCCAAAAATCTGCTGCAGCAAAAGGGAGTCGCTTTTGCTGAGGTAAATATTGAAATTGATGAGAATGCAAGAGCATTTTTAGTAGGACAAGGTTTTCGATCAGTACCTCAGATTTTTATTAATGGTGCAGTGGTGGCTGGTGGGTTCCAATGGCTTGCACAACAACCACAGGAGTATTTCGACCAGCTGATAGCGTAAATTCCGGATACGCCACCACGTTGGACCCTTCCGACCCTTGACCGCACGGCCTAAGGGGCCTCCAAGGGGCCTAAGGGGCCTAAGGGGCCTAAGGGGCCTAAGGGGCCTGAGGGGCCTGAGGGGCCTGAGTGTGGCCCACAAGTCTGGCAAGTGCTATTTTGAGCGCGGATGGGGGTAGCCCCGAAGGGATTCGAACCCTCGTAGCTGACTTGAGAAGCCAGAGTCCTAGGCCACTAGACGACGGGGCCGCGCTATTTATTTTATTTGTACCTCTTTACTGCTTTCCTTTCTTGCCTTACTTGCATTTCGATCGTCATGAACTGGAGCAGAACTTTTCTGCGCTGGGGTACCAGGACTCGAACCTAGACTCGCTGAACCAGAATCAGAAGGGCTGCCAATTACCCCATACCCCAAGGCTTTTTACAACCACGGGAGAAGGATAACCTACAAATCCAGGCGCCAGGTTACCTCAAATTGTAAGAGCCGACTTGATCCGCTCTAGAGATTTTGCGGCACCAAGTAACTCCATGGACTCAAAAAGTGGTGGTGAGATATGACTTCCAGTCACAGCAATTCGAACCGCCCCGAAGGCAATTCGGGGTTTTAGCCCTAACTCCTCAATAAGTGCCGTACGAAGTACCGCCTCAATCGAGTCATGGCTCCAAGTTTGCAACCCAGCAAGACGTTCTAAAGTTACTTGCAATACCCTCTTGCTCTGTTCATCAGCGATCTTCTCCACCGATTGGACTTCGACCGAAAACTTTTCCGTAAACAAGAACTTAAGCATTTTAGGAATTTCTGCCAAGGTCGTAATGCGCTCCTGAATAATGGCAAGCGCGCGCTTAACCAGTGCGATTTCACTCTCGCTTCCCGTGACAAGACCAGCCTTGATCAAAAATGGCATTGACCATTCAAAGAAAGCTTCAGGAGTGAGCGCTCGAATTTTGTCACCGTTGATCGCCTCTAGCTTCTTCATATCAAATCGTGCCGGGCTGGAGTGAACTCGTTCTACGGTAAAAAGCTCAACTAGCTCCTTCATCGTGACATCTTCTCGATCTTCACCTGGAGACCACCCCAGTAAAGCTAAGTAATTGCAGATCGCCTCTGGCAAATATCCAGCCTCGCGGTACCAAGCAATTGAGACCTCACCATTACGTTTAGATAATTTGGCATTATCTTGACCCATTACAAAAGGTAAGTGTGCAAAAAGCGGGTAATTCTCAGGGGCTACACCCATGGCTTGATAGACGCGAATCTGCCTGGGAGTAGAAGAGAGCAAATCTTCACCTCGAAGTACATGAGTAATTTTCATGAGTACATCGTCAACGGCGACCGCCAAGGTGTAGAGCGGTGATCCATCGGCGCGCACCAAGACGAAGTCGGGCACGAAATTATGTTCAAAATTAACTTCACCACGGATCAAATCGGTGAAGGCAGTGCTTCCCTCTGGCATGCGCATTCGAACAACCGGCTTGCGACCTTGCGCAACGTGTTGGGCCACCTGTTCAGTTGAAAGGTTGCGACAGCGCCTGTTATAACCAGGTGCAATGTTTGCCGCTCGTTGTGCCTCTCGATCTGCTTCCAGTTCATCTGCTGTGCAATAGCAATGATAAGCAAAGTCCGTCTCCAAAAATTGTTTAGCGTATTGGGCATAAATATCTAGCCGCTCTGATTGTAAGTAAGGACCATATGGGCCGCCTACTTCTGGACCCTCATCCCAGTCCAATCCCAACCACCGCAAGGTTCCGATCGCAGCTTGAATATATTCATCAGTGACGCGATCGCGATCGGTATCTTCAATGCGAAATACAAAAGTTCCACCCGTGTGGCGCGCGTAAGCCCAATCAAAGAGAGCGGTGCGAATATTTCCAACATGTAATTCACCTGTCGGAGATGGAGCGAAGCGGACTCGAGTCTGTTTAGTGCTAGACATTTTTTGCACTCACCTTATTTGTTAACGTTCCCAGTCCTTCGATAGTTACCTCAACGATCGATCCTGCTCCCATCGGTCCAATTCCTGCCGGTGTGCCAGTCAAGATCACATCACCTGGCAGGAGCGTCATCACCTGAGTCACGAAAGCAATTATTTCTGGGATCTTAAAAATCATGGAGCTCAAAGGTTCTGATTGCTTCACTTCACCATTAACCGTGGTCGAGAGAGTCTGAGAACCAGGCAAAAAATCTGTCTCAATCCAGGGACCAATCGGGCAAAAAGTGTCGAAACCTTTGGCACGAGTCCATTGACCATCTTTACTCTGCAAATCACGCGCGGTTACATCGTTGGCAATCGTGTAGCCGAAAATCACATCGCTAAATCGCTCTTTCGGAACATCTTTGCAGATGCGTCCGATGACTATTGCGAGCTCACCTTCGTAATCCACTCGTTCAGACATCCGCGGCCACTGAATTGTGTCATGAGGGCCAATTACCGAGGTATTAGGCTTGAGAAAGATAATCGGTTCATCGGGAACTACCGAGTTCATCTCTGCTGCATGATCGGAATAGTTTTTGCCGATACAGACCACCTTGCTACGTGGGATCACAGGAGTCAGAAGTTTTACCTCTGAAAGACCTACTTTGGTTTCGGTTGGGACTATTCCCGCATAGATGGGATCACCCTTGAGAATTAAAATACTCTCTTGATCGTTAAGGACTCCAAAATGGGGATCAGTACCAATGCCGACCGATTCACTCGGCGTAAAACGAACGATACGCAT
>JAYVUF010000222.1:0-14476 GCA_043788135.1 Actinomycetes bacterium | reverse complement strand
CACCTCAACCTGACCTTCGGGGCTACCCATTTGGCGGCGACGTTCATCACCTTCGGCCAGAGTCGTTCCCGCCATGATTGAAATAATCGCAATCACTTGTTCATGAAAGACAACGACACCTTCGGTCTCATGTAACACCTCATAGAGATCGGGGTGAATCAAAGTACGAGCTTTAAGTCCCTGCCTACCATTTAAAAATGGAATGATCATGTCACTCTTAACAGGCCCTGGCCTAAAGAGTGAGATATCAATAATCAGATCTGTAAATGTATCCGGTGCAAATTTGCCAACAAGTTCACGTTGACCTGGACTTTCTATTTGGAATATACCGAGCGTACGAGTGGATTTAATAAGATCAAAGGTCAACTCATCATCAAGGGCAATTTGGTCGATATCAAAGGAAACGCCATCGACTCTCTTGATCTCATCAAGCGCATACGAGATCGCCGACTGCATCCGCACTCCAAGAATATCTAACTTAAGTAGGCCAATCGCTTCAACATCATCTTTATCAAATTGCAGCATGGGGTATCCACTAGCGTTAATTTCAAGAGGTGCGTAATCAAGCAAGCTAGGATTGGATAGAACAACGGCGCAAGGGTGCATCGCAAGATGTCGTGGCAATCCGTCGAGCCTGCCAGCGAGATTAATCGCCATCTTAAGAATTGGGCTATTGAGATTTAAGCCTCTGAGTTCTGGTAGGTTCAAAAGCGCCTTTTCAATATTGCGCGATCTAATATTCGGCATCGACTTTGCGATGAGATCGATCTCCATCGGCGCAATCCCAAGTGCTGCCCCTACATCACGGATAGCATGACGCGCTCTATACGTTTCGACCATTGCAACTGTTGCCGTCGAACTATCATCGCCTGGTTTGTAACGGGCACTTTTAAACCCATAGCGATCAAAGACCGCATTATATATTTCTAATCTACGATCTGACTCAACATCGATATCTATATCCGGTAACTCAGCGCGTAGTACCGAACAGAAACGTTCCATCAATAACCCTTGGCTAATTGGCTCAACCCCAGATATGCCAAGGAGATAACAGATCAAAGAGCCCGCGCCGCTACCCCGCGCCGCTACCCTGATCCCCCGCGCTTTAGCCATATCGGCAACAGCGGCAACGCTCAAAAAATATGGTTCAAAGCCTAGTGTTGTAACAGTTTCCAGCTCCTCCTCAAGTCGTACCGCAGCCTTTACAGATAACTCACCTGTGTAACGAGATAGCGCCGCTCGAGTGCGATGACGTAACTCTGATTTATCTGCAATATGCGGCAGATGAATCGCACCTAAGCCGATATCGCGGCGTGGCGATAACCGTAATCGCTGCGCTAGATCTTCGGTATCGGCTAATAAACGATTACCGTTACGCTCCCCTGCAGCCCGTGCGATCTCATCAGCCACCCAAGCCATCTCGGCTGGGTTTTTTAAATATGCTTCGCTATTACTGCGCTCTACATGTTTGTAATGCAATGGGACTAATTTACGCGCCGAATCTAGAACATCGGCTACCGGCCCATCACTGCGATCGAGCATTCTTACTGCATTACTTAAAATCGCAGGCAGGTTATGATCGCGCGCAAAGCCCAACATCCGTGCGGCATATGTTGTTGATAGCGGACCAGCCCCCGCTCGTAGGTGTGATGTAGATTCAATCACCTGCTCTGCAAATAAATCAGCAGTAGAGCGATAGATAGATAGCGCTTCATCAATACGCCGCGCATTAATTGCAGCTGCTAACTGTGAATTAACGCCGTGAGCCAAAATTAATTGTGATGAGAACTGCGATGCCTCAGTCAAAACTTTATAGGTAAGTAATTTCTCGTCACTTAAATTAATACTGGTGATTAATCTATACAACGCACCCAACCCTTCACCCTGAGCAAAGATGGTGAGGCGATATTTTTTCTGCAGAAAACTTACATTCACACCAAGAATTGGTGCCAGACCAAACTCCTCACAACTCTTGGCAAATCTAATTGCGCCAGCAGCACCGTCACGATCAGTCAATGCAATTGCAGTAGCCCCTTGCAGGGCGACTCTTTCGACTAAACGCTGCGGTAGCGCAGTGCCATACTTAAAGGAGTAGCCACTAGCCACACTTAAATGTGTAAATGGAAGTTTCATGATGGTCTAGATGTGGGGCGGATCTGCCATTTGCCAGTGATCTCGTCCAATTCAATTTCAAAGGTGGCTAGTGCCCCCTCAGGAGCTGCCTCAACTCGCCAGATCGCCTTGCCGCCATCATTGAAGATCACATCTTCGAGTGGCTCTTTTTTAAAGTTTTTAAGGCGACCATCATCGATCCGATTCCACCATCCGCCAGATTCACGCCACCTAGAGACAATGGCATGGACATGAAAGCGCCTGCCCTTATAGATGAACTCAAGTGGCTCACCTTCGGGGGCAATAACCCTCGCAAGCCCTGGGGCATCGCTCGCCACCTCTGGGAGAGATCCGGAGGTGGACGAGTTTAAGGCTGATTCGAACATATGTTCGAAAGATAGTACCCCCCGGCGACAGGGGCAAGTGGGTGCTACTCGGCTACCAAAACCACCCTAGTCACCTCAGTCGCACGCACCCGCAGCACCTGATCCGCGGGCGATTTGGCACCATAAAAGACAAACCATCCATCTTTAAGCTCGTAGGCAACAGCTTTAACCTGCTCGCTTGGCTTATCAGCGTAATACTCGATCTGATAGGTGCTAATTTCCATGCTCACTCATCTCTTTGAAAGTTCATTAGCGGTGGATTAGGAGTTAATGCGAGACTAATCGTATCCACGGGCCGTTCCTCCAGCTAGAAGTGGTTTGAGTTTTGCGACCTTACAAAGAGCCTAACCCGAGATTGGATTCGGGTTCTTCGCGTTTGTAAACCATTCGTAGTTGAAGTGCCGACATAACTCTTTTGATGGTCGAGTAGGTAGGGTTCAACTTGCCTTGCTCCAAGCGGCTAAGGTCTGGTTGGGTAATCCCGGCCAGTTGAGCTAGCACTGTCTGGGAGAGTGAGAGCTCCTCGCGGCGCTTTGCAATAACCTCACCAAGACCAAAGATCTCTTCATACTCAGCCTCAACCAAAGCGGTGAAGCCCTCGGCAAACTTCTTTAGGTCAGGATCGGCGAGCATATAGGAGGTATCAACTACATCCTTGTATGAACGTGCCATTTTTTCTCCTTTTCCATAGCACCTAGTTATGTGCTCTAACACATAGTATGCCAACCCAGCTCTTAATGCAAGAATCTGTAGCCCTACCTCTTCTTCTCCTCCCCCCGCTCCCGCTTCTGCCGCTCCTTGTGCTCCTTGTTCTGCCGCTTGTCACTGTTGTCCTTCTTCTTGTCATACCCTCCTAAGAGCAGAACGATTCGGGCACCCTCCACGGCAAAAAAAATGCGAAGAAGGACAGACTTCCCAACTGAAAACTGGGGCGGTAGTGGGATGCCAAGCTCATTACAGATAGTCGCCAAGGGTTTGCCGATCTTGAACTCATACAAGCCCCTCCTCAAATTACGTCCAAATTTGCCTGAGGCACAAACGTTATGGCCCTGCTTCGCAAGGATGGAATTAACGGAAATGTCTAGTGCTGCTCGGGTGTACTCATCAAGTGATGCACGAAAGGTCTCGTAGGGCATAGATCCATCTGGACGGTCGTGAATTTCAAGAGTCCAGTCCCCGGGACCTGGCTCGGGCTCACGGCTACCTTTGCTAGGGAACATAATTCACCAGCCTAATGGCGGACCCGACACGAATGCCAGGACAGTGCGTTTAGTTGAGTGAGATGGATATAGAAGTTGGACTCCAACTTTGATTTGTCATGATGCCAACTGGTGAGCACTTACCTTGACTCAATGAAGACTTTTCCACATACACAAGTTATATCACCAAGAAGTTGCAAGACCCAATAAGCCTAGAAGGCTCTCATCGTTATGACCTCGCTCAGAGCTTTAGCCCTATTTCCCAACGAATGGGGCTTCGTGCTTTGAAGTAATTAGCCGCACTATCGAAGCTATGGATAGGTCTTTTTCCTATTTGTGGACTCTCATCAAGAAGAGTTCTGGAATCGACCTCCGGCTGTGTATTTATCATGGTGAAGAAGATGAGCGATGCGCAGATCATGGAGTGGATCAAGAAGTCTTGCGAGGTGCAGGGCAAACCAATCTTTATTCAAGAGCCATCTGTCATTTCTGCGGTTGCAACTATCCTAAGAAGTGTTTGATGAACCACAAGATTTAATCGGAATGGTGTATGCTCTAAAATATGGACGGTAATTTCTTAAGCAAATTAAAGACACGAAAGACATAAATCTCCTTGGGAAAATTTATGTCTTTGCCCTCACTATTATCGCAGTTATCAGCCTTTTAGAGTGGGACGGTTACACGAACCACAAGTGGTTTAATGCGCCATGGGTTGTGCTTATGCCGTTAGCCGTTACTAACATGATTGTTTTTCTTGGAGTTGGTAAAGGACCCTTAATTAAAAGGCTTTATAAAACAGACCAAGAAGAGGAATAAAAAAATGAAAAAAGCATCATGGAGATTAACTTTTTACTCAGCAACAGGAATGGTTCGACTAAAAAAAACTTCATGGGGGGGATTTTTTTGCTCAATGATGGGATTGTTTCTAGCGTTGAGTCAGATATTCATTCCAGAACACGGCTATTTGCTCAGCCACATTCTGCTCTTCGCTGGGACAGTTATTTCTTTTATAGGGGCAGGGAGTTTTATTGCAATCGCCATAACTAAGGAACGTAAGGCAGTCTCTTAACTCGTCTTTATGATCTAAGTTCAATTTTTCCTCGAACTTTATTTAAATAACGGTGCCCGTTACATTTTCCAGATTGGTCGCAATCTATTGGGATTAAAGGGCGCTCTTTGTTCGATCACTTTATCTACCTCCATTCTTTCGATGACAGATTTCATGATGTCGCGCTGACGATCAAGATTAAGCATTCTCCACTTCTCGGCGATGATCTGAGGAGAGCCAAGGTCGTTAGAAAAGGCGATGACTCCGCGGGCCTTGGTAAGTACTTGCTCTAATTAGTATTTGCGGTCTTGGGTAATTTTGAGGACTAATTGAACGATAAATTTCTCCACCCGCGGAGCTGTTATATAAATCCCCCACATCCGCGACCTGTGATCACATCCTTACGACAGATATATCTGCGATGGACTCCTTTGCCATGGGATACCAGTTTCTTTTCGCAGATTCCGCAGATCATTAGGCCAATTCGGCCAAATTGGCCAAACTCTCACTCAATAGCCACTTCGATAGGGCAAGATGTGGTGATGAATGCACTGCTCGTCGTAGTCAGTGGCGTCTTTATCGGTTCTGTTCTTGGTTTTGTAGGTGCAGGCGGAGCAATGGTCTCGGTGCCAATTCTTCTTTACATTTTTCACTTCACACCTACGCAGGCAACCACCGCGGCACTAGCTATTGTCTTTCTGGCGGCCCTATCAGGAGCGCTGCCAAAAATGCGCAGCCATGAGGTTCTCTACCGGGAAGCGCTTTCGATATGGGCGATTGGATTAGCCACCAATATTTCTGGTTCCATCCTTTCCAAACATCTTCCAAATTCACTGATAACCACTGGCTTTGCCGTGATCCTTGTCATTGCTGGTTTTGCCACACTTAAAGGATCGGTGACAGCGAATGTAGAAAAGCGAATGCCCCTCGGAGTTTTGATAGGTACTGCGTTAGTTATTGGCGCAATGACTGGAATCTTTGGCGTCGGAGGAGGCTTTCTCGCTATTCCAGTCTTAGTTCTCTTCTATAACACCCCACAGAATAAAGCGGCGGGTACTTCTCTTCTCATAATCTCCATCAACTGCGCAACTTCATTCCTCGCACATCATTCGGTCTGGCACGAGGTAAAATGGAGAATTCCAATTGCCATAAGCGCAGTAGCTGTAATTGTTTCGCTCATTGCCTCTCATAACACGAAGAAAGTATCAGTGATATTACTGCGAAACTCCTTTGCATATTTACTTTTTTTCTTAGCGATTTTCACAATTTCGAAAACTTGGTTATTTCGCTCCTAGGGTAAAGAGGGGGCGAGCCGAGTAAAGTAGGAAATGTGAATCTGGCTTTTGAATCGCTTGGAAATGGCGAACCACTGATCTTGCTGCATGGCATGGGTTCTAGCTCAACGTGCTGGAGTTTGATTTCACCTGCCTTGCAGAGGAATTTTCGAGTCATCTGTTTTGACCTTCCCGGACATGGGGAAACTGACTTTGACCCACACCAGAAGATGGACCCTCTTTCGTTAGCACGCTTGATAAAAGAGCAGATGGATGCCTTAAGGATTGAAAAGGCACATTTTGCGGGCAACTCCTTGGGCGGATGGATCTGCCTCGAATTTGCTGCAGCTTTCCCAGAAAACACCTTGAGTGTCACCGGATTGGCCCCCGCAGGATTGTGGTTAGTTCCGACAACACATCGGACAATTTTGGGAGCATCTTCGCGATTTATGGCTCACCTTACCTACAGATTTGCGGACAAAATCATGAAACAGCGGTTGGCGCGCAAACTAGGCTTTCTGAAAGTAAGCCCTCAATGGCGTGCTCTCCCCCACGACGTAATAGTCAATGCCGTTGTTGCATATGGTTCGTCTGAAGGTTATTTCTCAGCGTGGGATGGGATGCTCACACGTCGCTTCGATAAAGAAATAACTAACTTGATTCCCGTAACTATCATATTTGGAGACAGTGACAACACCTTGCCTGCGCAAACTTCCCAAGAGCGAGCCCTCGCGCCTGCGCATGCCAGATGGGTAATTCTTGCCAATTCTGGACATGCCCCTATGTGGGATAGTGCACCCGAGTGCATCGCGGAGATCATCCACACCGCCGCAATCGCACGATGATCACCGTCGTTTACCTGTGGCGTATTTCAAAAAGGCGCATACCACAGGCAATTTGGCACATAGCTATAGATCGATTTAATTTGCGACGAAACTCATCGATCAAGTTTTACAAATTAATTGGCACGGGGACAGGTGAAACATTCACTCCGAGAGATGCGGATCCAACTCTTTGGGGACTAATACTCACCATGAATCCGGATCACGTGTTGGCGTTTGATTCATCTTCCATCATTTCTGCCTGGCGAAAATTCGCACTTTCAGAAGTTCGGTACATCGCCTCCCCTATCTCAGCTCATGGCTTGTGGTCTGGCGTTGCTCCATTTGAAGAAGATCGCGACCTGGCAAAAACGTGGAGTGGGAAAGTTTTGGCAGTTACGAGAGCTCGGATTCGTTGGCGCAAAAACCTTCTCTTCTGGAGAGCCGTGCCTCCAGTTATTACAAGCCTTAGACAGTGCCACGGAGTTGAAATGGCTTTTGGAATTGGAGAGGCTCCAATTGGCCTGCAAGGTACCCTTTCAATTTGGAGCGATGGCAAGGCGCTTCGAGAATTTGCATATAACGGGTTAGCACATGTTGGAGCGATCAACCAGACTAAAACTGAGCAGTGGTATGCCGAGGAGTTATTCGCTCGTTTCGCCCTACTGGAGGTTCGTGGCTCAATTACTAGCGCTAAGTAAGGCAGAATAACGAGGTGTCCATCCGAAATTACAGGCCAAGACGCCACTCACAAGGTGCGGTTTCGCGCGCCCAATTCAGTTTCCTCTATGGCGGAGTTATTTCGGTCATTGGATTGCAAATTGCTTATCCCTTAGTTCACGGCAATGTGCTTCGCAACGTTACCTTATCTATAGTTTTTATCGGCGCTGCCTCGATGCTCTTCCACTCGTATCTCGTGTACGGACCGTTCTTCGCCATTACTTTTGCGCTTATAACATTTGCATATTCTCTCACCATCGAAACTGTCGGAGTTAAAACCGGTTGGCCTTTTGGGCGCTACTTTTATGACCACACGTTAGGTATTCAAATCTTGGGAGTCCCCCTTCTTGTTCCATTTGCTTGGATGATGCTCTCTTACCCAATTTTGATAGCGGCCCGTCTGGCCGCGGCTCATTGGGTATTTCTGTACGGTGGGATCGGTCTGATGATCTGGGACCTATTTCTTGATCCGCAGATGGTCGATGCAGGGCGTTGGAGTTGGAAATTAGTTGGACCACATGTTCCATATGAGCCAATGATTCCTCTATCAAATTCCGCCGGTTGGCTCTTCACGGGGATGGGACTTATGGCGTTACTACACAGGGTTCTTCCACGTGAAAGGCGAAAGAATTCTGTGAGCTCTCTCGCTCCGGATATCCTGCTCTTATGGACTCTTCTCGGAGGAGTCATAGGAAATATCTTCTATTTCCATCATAAACACATTGGAATATTCGTAGGCATTATCTTTACTATCTATCTCCTTCCATACTTATTCCAACGTCGCTTTGGCCGACCGGATAGCGCTTAACCTGTGATCTTATTCTTGGCTCTCACCGCACTGCCCCTTTTACTTACAGTCACAAATTCGCTTTCGATGCGGGTCGTCCGAGAGCGCAATGCACAGTTAGTCGAAGGTAGCGTTTCAATACTAATTCCCATGCGCAACGAAGCCGAAAATGTTGAAAAGTCGGCGAACTCTGTTCTTGCCAGTTCTCTTATTCCGCAATTGGAAGTTATTGCTCTAGATGATAATTCCAACGATAAGACAAAAGAACTATTACTTAAATTTCCGCAAATAAAGATGATATCTGGAATCGAACTCCCGGAGGGTTGGCTGGGTAAAAACTTTGCTTGTCATCAACTAGTTGCACATTCAACTGGTGACTATTTGGTATTTGTGGATGCAGATGTTCGATTAACTCACCTTGCGGTCGCCTCCGCAATTACACAAATGAATCGCTATAAATGGGATTTCATCTCTCCCTACCCCCGACAAATCGCAATCAGCTTCTCTGAGCGTTTGATACAGCCTTTATTGCAATGGTCATGGCTCTCCTCGGTTCCCCTGAGATATGCCGAACAAGCAAAGTATCCATCTTTGGTCTTAGCCAACGGACAGTTCATGATCATTAAACGCGCCGCCTACATATCATCTGGCGGTCACAAGGAGATCCGTTCTGAAGTCTTAGATGACTTAGAACTAGCCAGGTTACTCGTCGCAAATGGATTTAAAGGTGGTGTAGCAATTGGCAGTGAAGTTGCTACCTGTCGTATGTATCAAAATCGAATTGAATTATTCACTGGCTATACAAAATCTCTTTGGCGTGCATTTGGATCACTCCCTGGAGCTATCGCAGCCTCAATTTTTCTTTTTGCAACTGGAGTCCTGCCTATCTTCCTGGCGATATCAGGTTACCCCGTTGCATGGATTGGATATTTCCTCGTGGTACTTTCCCGCTATGCATCTGCACTTCGCACTCGCTCCTCCAGTGCGGCTAATGCTGCGCTTCTTCATCCACTTTCCATACTTATGCTCATCTATTTAATTGCAAATTCATATTATCGGAAATCAAGGGGCACCCTTATCTGGCGCGGAAGATCCCTGGTCTAAATGTCTAAAATAATTGTTATTGGGGCAGGTGTTGGTGGCATGAGCGTTGCGGCTCGTCTAGCTAAACAAGGACATCACGTTACGATCTATGAAGCATCAGATCGCACCGGTGGAAAATGCCAAACCGAGTGGATTGGTGACTACGCATTTGATACTGGCCCATCCCTCCTGACTCTTCCAGCAATATATAAAGATCTCTTCCTTAAAACAGGAGAGCGTTTCGAACGGGTTCTTTCACTAAGCGCAGTTAACCCTTCATTTGCCTACAACTTTGCAGACGGAAAATCTGTTGATTTTATAAATTTGGATCTTCCCCAAACCTGCGCTGCAATTGATCGAGCGCTAGGGGCGCAGGCAGGTAATGCTTGGCACTCACTTATGCAACGCGCCGAAGTGATGTGGGATATTTCTAGAGTTCCTTTCGTGCAATCAGAACTGACCTCAATCTGGCCTCTATTAAAGCGCAGGGATTTGCTACGCGGAATCCGACAGATTGCTCCGTTCAAATCATTGCGTAAGCTCATTAGTGATTACACCCAGGATCCCCACCTGCAAATGATTGTCGATCGCTACGCCACCTATACTGGTTCCGATCCTCGGAAAGCACCAGCAGCGCTATTAACAATTGCTTTCGTTGAATCGAGCTTCGGGGCTTGGCATATTGCTGGTGGAATTGGACAGTTGAGTATTGCTTTAGAAAATCGCTGTCGACTTCTTAAAGTTGATTTGCAATTGAACTCACCAGTTGCAGCAATTAATACTTTTTCGGAAGTAGTCACTGGAGTCACTTTGGCAAACGGGGAAGTCATCAGCGCTGATATTGTTGTTGCCAATGCTGACGCGGAGATCGTATACAACCAACTCCTAGATTCCTCGGTGAAAACTGCGAACTCCGAACGAAAGAAACTGCAGAAGGCAGAAAAATCTTTAGCCGGTTTTTCGCTCTTACTTGGATTAGATAACTCAAAGCTGAAGGGTGCTCCCCCGATAATGAAGCATCATTCCATCTACTTCCCAGAGAACTACGACACCGAATTTAATGAAATTTTCACGCACCATATTCCCGTTCAAGATCCAACAATTTATATCTGCACTCCTGCTGACCCACTGATGGTCAAGGGAGAGAATAAAGAGAGTTGGTTTGTACTCGTCAATGCTCCGCGTCACGACCCAAAAGAGGGCTGGGATTGGAGTTCAGGAGGTGCGGAATACGCGCAGAAGATCATCGCAAAATTAGATGCCCTTGGTCTGCACATCTCTGAAAGAATAGAAATCATGGAATTTCGCACACCTCTTGACCTTCAAAACTCTGCTCGGGCACCAGGTGGATCTATATATGGAACATCCAGCAATGGGGCGTTGTCAGCCTTCTCACGCACCAAAAATCGCTCTCCCGTAAAAGGACTTTTCTGCGTGGGTGGATCTTCGCATCCAGGAGGAGGGCTTCCACTAGTGGGGATAAGCGCAGAGTTAGTCGCCGACGCCATTGGAAGAGTGCAACCGGTTGTATCCGCTTCGCATCACCGTCACTAGAGCGATACCTTGTTGGATACTCCACACTATTGTCAAAATTGTTACGGCTGCGATCTTAAAGTCATAAGCAAGGATCGCAACCGCTAAAAATGAAGCCCGCACTGGACGCTCAGCAATTGTTACAATGTCAATACGAAAATCCCCAAGCCCCGAAATACGAGCTCGCGCATATTCTTGAGTAAATGCCATAACCCAGGTAGTTCCTACGAGCCAAGCTGGTGCACCCAACTTATAAAGCGCCAGAGCCCAAAATGATTCACTAATTCGATCACAAACAGCATCGAGCATCGCCCCACGCTTGCTCGCCAACCCACTTAATATCGCAACAGTTCCATCAATGCCATCACTTAAAATTGATAAGCCTAGAAATGCAATGCAGTAATCACTGCGCGCCTGCGTATATGTGAACACCGCTGCCACAACACCAAGCAAACTTAAAAAATTTGGAGAAACTTTTAACTTCACGAGTGGTCTAGAGACAAAAAATGAGATTACCAGCCATCCTTTCACTATTCCAGTTACGTCGGCCCCACCATGCAATGCGCTCCATCTTTCAAAGTAAATTTCGCGATTCATCGCAACCCAACGTTCTTAACAATTGCTGCGGTCGAGGCCGCTTTATTCATCGTATAGAAATGTATTCCAGGAACACCAACGGCAATTAATTCTTGGCAGAGCTCTGAACCAATTTCGATACCAAGTTCAATAGACGCCTTTTCATTGCCGTCGCACCGAGCAAACCGAGATGCAATGTGAGCTGGAATTGGAGTTCCACTTAGTTCAGCCATACGAGAGAGCTGATTGAAATTGGTAATCGGAATTACTCCAGCAATTATCGGTAACTGTGATCCAGCCCGAGCGAGTTCATCTACTAGTTTCTTGTAACTATCAACTTCGAAGAAGAATTGTGTCGTTGCAAATGTTGCTCCAAGTTCCTCTTTTCGAATCAGAACTTTAATATCTCTTGTAAAATTCCCTTCAGATGCGGGGTGTCCATCTGGAAATGCCGCGACACCGACAGTGAAATCGCCTCTAGAAATTGAGAGCTCCACCAATTGATCCGCGTGATCAAATCCGCCAGGCCTTGATTCCCAAGGTGCGTTAGGTCCCCCGATTGGATCCCCACGCAACGCCAGGATCGTGGATATCCCGGCAGATTGATATTGTTCCAAAATATTTTCCAGCTCGACTTGCGTAGAGCCAACGCAGGTGAGATGGGCAAGCGTGGAAATGCCGGTGTGAGATGTAAGTTCTGAGGCAATCCTGATTGTTCTATCCCGACTGGAACCACCCGCTCCATACGTTACTGAAACAAAATCTGGAGCAAGTGAAGTGAGTTGATCAACTGCCTCCCAGAGCCGTAACTCCCCTGCCTCATCTTTAGGAGGGAAGAGTTCAATCGAGAACGTAGTGGCTTTTTCAGTTCTCAGGTTCATAGCGAAGCAGGGTACCGTTCTCGAGTGGAATTTGATGACATTACAGGACTCACAGGCGCAATAAATGCCTCGCTCACAGGTTTTTTCGAGCACGAATCTAAATATTTGCGAGCTATCGGCAGTGAGCTAGAACCAGTCGCAGATGCGCTGGGCCGATTTCTGCTCGAGAGTGGCAAGCGATTGCGCCCACTCTTTGCTGTGATCGGTTTCTTAGGCGCCGAAGGCAGACTGACGCCTGAAATTATCCGGGGTATTTCTAGCCTGGAGCTAGTACATGTGTGCGCTCTTATTCACGATGACGTTATGGACTGCTCTGATACCAGGCGTTCTGCCCCATCTATTCACAAGCAGTTTGAGGCGATCCATCGCTCCCAAAATTTACATGGAAGTAGCGAACAATTTGGGGTGGCCTCCGCAATATTACTGGGAGATCTAGCGTTGATTTGGGCCGCAAAAGCCTTACATGAATCCGAGATCTCCCCTGAGTTGATCCTGCGCTCATTTCCTTTTTACGATGAAATGCGTGTCGAACTCATGGCCGGGCAATATCTCGACGTTTACGAACAAGCGCTGGCCAGCGAGAGCGCAGAGCGTTCGTTGAAAGTCGCTCGCTATAAATCTGGCAAGTACAGCATTGAACGGCCATTACATTTTGGTGCGAGTCTGGCACCGGGATTCTCTCCCACCATTATTAACAGATATTCA
Source organism: Actinomycetes bacterium (assembly GCA_043788135.1). Classification (GTDB taxonomy): domain Bacteria; phylum Actinomycetota; class Actinomycetes; order Nanopelagicales; family Nanopelagicaceae; genus PALSA-747. The sequence goes on along the minus strand of JAYVUF010000222.1, from coordinate 1,351 downwards.
GAATTCGGGTTACCGCTGGGTGAAGCCTTTCAACTGAGAGATGACATCATCGGAGTTTTTGGTGATCCAGGTAAAACTGGCAAGCCTGCTGGTGATGATCTACGCGAAGGCAAGAGAACCGTACTCGTAGCCACAACCCTTTCTCGTTGCAATCTGGCACAACGCGAACTCTTTCTTGCCAATTTCGGTCGGGCAGATCTTGCCTCAGATGACATTGATTCCTTGCGCCAGATCATCTCTGATACAGGAGCGCTTGCGGAAGTTGAAACTATGATTGAAATCATGACTTTCAAAGCGCATGAAGCACTCACACATGGTGGAATTACGGCTATAGCCGTAAGCCTTTTAAATGAATTGGCAGTGGCCGCAACTCAACGTAGTTCATAAAAATAAGGGGAAAATTGTGCGTCGTGTAGTGGGCAAGAGTGATCATGTCGTAATTGTTGGCGCCGGACTCGGCGGATTGAGCGCAGCCTTACGACTGGCTGGCGCCGGACGAAAAGTTACCGTGATTGAACGAGAATTGGTTCCTGGCGGGCGCAACGGACTGCTGGAACGTTCTGGTTACTCCTTTGATACCGGACCATCAGTATTAACAATGCCATCACTGATTCAAGATGCCCTCTCTTGCGTGGGGGAAGATTTAAAAGATTGGCTGGAACTAATCCCAGTCGACCCGTTATATCGGGCTTTTTATCATGATGGTTCACACCTCGATGTTCACGCAGATACCGCCCGAATGCAAGATGAGATCGCCACCAAGATCGGCGCCTCTGAAGCAGTGGGTTATGGAAAATATGTTGAGTTTGTAACCAAGCTCTATAAGTATGAGATGAATGATTTTATTGACCGTAATATTGATTCGCCTTTAAATTTATTGACGCCCAACTTAGCAAAGTTAGTTGCCTTGGGAGGATTCCGCCGCCTGGCTCCAAAAGTTAGTGAATTCTTAAAAGATCCACGCACTCAAAAGGTCTACTCATTTCAGGCTATGTATGCTGGAGTAAGTCCGCAACAAGCGCTCGCAATATATGCCGTCATTGCCTATATGGATTCGGTTAATGGAGTCTTCTTTCCCAAAGGGGGCATGCATGCGGTACCCAGGGCCCTGGCGGGAGCGGCGGTAAAACATGGGGTCACATTTAAATATGGGACTACAGTCACCACCGTTGAAAAGCAGAATAAGCGTGCTACCGCGGTAATTACCGATTCGGGTGAACGCATCGAATGCGATGCCCTGATTTTAAATCCCGACCTTCCCGTTGCCTACCGGGATTTGTTGGGTTATACCCCACGAAAAATTGCCAACCTTTCCTACTCGCCATCTTGCGTGACTCTTCTAGTTGGAACA
>JAYVUF010000221.1:0-21434 GCA_043788135.1 Actinomycetes bacterium | reverse complement strand
GAACAAGTCACTACAAAAATACGGCGTATAAAGCCGCGGAAAAAATTATTTGTAGTTGGCGGCATAGCACTCGCACTGTTATTGATTCTCGTATCCACTCTAGTTTCTCGATCAAACAAACCGAACCTGACACCACTGCTAGTGCCAAATGTGGTGGGGTTAACTGAAGCTCAAGCGCGAGCGCTGCTTCCAAATTTTACAATTAATATTCAGGGTGCTGTTTCATCGACTATTCCCAAAGGTCGGATTTCTGCACAACTTCCTTTCGCTGCGTCAAAAGTCATTCCAGGGAGCAGTATTACGCTCAGTGAGTCAACTGGCGCTGGGAATACGGCAGTCCCTATTAACTTGATTGGATTATCGTTGGCAAATGCGCGCAGCGCCTTAACTTCTGTTGGATTAACCATCACCCAAACCATTTCAGTGAGTTCAAGTCAGGCACCAGGAACGGTATTGGGAGTGAGCCCTTCTCCGGGAAGTATTTTGCTTACTGGCTCCGGAGTTGTGCTTCAAATCGCCAGTGGAACTTTGCCAGTTCCAAATCTCGTGGGGTTAACAGAAGTCCAGGCGCTCACAATGTTGACACAGGCAGGATTTATCGTTCACACCGCAACTGCTTTCGATCCTACGCAGGCGTTACAGATAGTTTTAGCTCAGGCACCAGACCCTGGTAGTACTCAAAACGTTGGATCCGCGGTAACCATCACAGTCAATACTCAACCTATCAATTAAAAATTATTACGAGGATTTTTTTACGACTGGTGAGAGGCCTTCAGATCTGGCACGAGCGCCAAAATCTCCACAGCGCTCTAACCAATTTCCTAGCATCTGGTGACCGTGTTCAGTCAGGACTGACTCAGGATGGAATTGCACTCCAGAGATCGGAAGTGTTTTATGTTCGATTGCCATTACAACCCCTGAATCCGTCTCGCCTGTAACCTCCAGTTCTGTAGGTAGAGATTCCACTTCGATTGCTAACGAGTGATATCGAGTGGCGGTTAGAGGTGAAGGGAGACCCACAAGCAACCCAATGCCCCGGTGATAGACCTTCGAGGTTTTTCCATGTAATAGCTCGGGGGCCCTTGAAACCTTGGCTCCAAATGCAACTGCGATTGCTTGGTGACCTAGACATACTCCTAAGAGAGGAACCTTCTCTCTTGCTGCGTATCGGACCAGTTCAATACTTTGGCCAGCAGATTCTGGGGTTCCCGGCCCTGGAGAGATCAAAATGCCATCGAATTCCTTGAGAGTTTCGAAATCAACTTCATCATTGCGACGAACCGTTACCTCGGTTCCTAATTGACCTAAATACTGCACCAGGTTGTAAACAAATGAGTCATAGTTATCAACGACAAGCACTCGGGTCATGGGGTAAGGCTACCGATAGGTGGAGGGGTGATATTTTCAATATTGGTTTCCAGAATGGTTTCCAGAATGTTTTAGAAGTGGTGTACCTTCTGCTTATGCCTAAGTCACATGGAAGAAAAAAGGATTCGGTGTACCTTCCGGAGAAGGTGGCCAACATGGCTCCCCTTCCTAAGGAGAGCCCTAAGTGGCTTGCTCCCGCCATGTTAACTGGGTTCTTAATCGGTCTGGTATGGATCGTGATTTATTATGTGAGCACCACCGCTTATCCAATCCCGCATATTGGGGCTTGGAACATGGTTATTGGCTTTAGCTTCATCGCAGGTGGATTTACCCTCGCTACCAAATGGCGCTAACGCAACCCCTAATTACACTGCTGTAATTCTCCACATGGTGGATAAATCCTGTGGAAAACTTCGGATATTTCTCAGCAAATACCCAGCAAATGAGAGAATCCTCTTCCCTGTGCCCCCCTTGGGGCAATCGAAGAGATTTTTTGGAGGCTGAAAAATGACCGTACTCAAAGAGAGAACCACCGTGGCAGATACATCTCCTAGCAACTTGCAGAGAATTCTTGTCGTCGATGATGAGAGTTCCATCAGCGAACTCATTGCTACCAGCCTGCGCTTCGTTGGATTCGACGTGAGAACGGCAGCCACCGGTTCCCAAGCCTTAACAATTGCTGAGGATTTCAAACCTCATGCCCTGATCTTGGATGTGATGCTGCCGGATCAAAATGGCTTTGAGGTCTGCCGCCAACTTCGGACTGAAGGGCATAGCGTTGGAGTCCTATTTTTGACCGCAAAAGATACCGTGGATGACAAAATCAAAGGGCTAACCCTCGGTGGAGATGATTATGTAACCAAGCCATTCTCTCTTGAAGAGTTGGTTGCTCGGCTGCGAGCTCTATTGCGTCGAATTGGCGCCGTTGAAGTTGCTGTGGATGAAGAGAAGATTCGCTTTGCTGACCTAGAACTCGATGAAGCCACTCACGAAGTGCGCCGTTCCGGTAACTTGGTGGAACTCTCGCCTACTGAATTCTTATTACTTCGCTACCTGATGATCAATGCAGACCGGGTTGTGAGCAAATCACAGATTCTGGACCATGTCTGGCAGTACGACTTTCGTGGCGATGCTGGAATCGTTGAGACATATGTTTCATACCTTCGCAAGAAAATTGACATCTATGAACCAGCACTTATCCATACCGTCCGTGGAGTCGGCTACCGAATGAGAATTCCTGCCGGCGCCTAAGATAGGTCTTAATGGTCAAGAGATTCCCAACCTTTCAACACTGGAGCCTTCGCAATAAATTGCTGTTGGCGACCGTTGTCGTTGCTTCAATTGGAATTGGGGCATCAGATTTCGCTGCTAACGCGGAACTCAAAAGATTTTTGATTCGCCAAGTGGACTCGCAATTAACAAGTGTCGCTAGTGAAACCGTTACAAGGTTGGTGCGAGCTGGCATGGATCCAATTGTGGACGAGACGAAAACGTCGCAACCAAGCACTCTGCAATTTAATGCGATCACTCCACTTCGCGGAGTTCCAACTGCCACTTCAATAACGCTCCTAGATCCAACTGGAGTGGTGTTGAGGCAACTCGGTGGAGATATCTCCTCTGGGGCATCCCAGGCAACTTTCAGTGGAATGACCCGCTCGCAAATCGCCGCAACAAAAGGAGAGCCGTTTACTGTTAATGCTGAGCCACCAAGATCAGATACTCGCGCAGTCGCTTTTGTACTCCCCTCCAAACTTGTTTCGGTAGTGATAGCAGTCTCACTTGGAAGCGTAGAAAAAACTCTTCACGAATTAAGTTGGTTCTTTCTACTCATTAGCTTTGCTGTTTTAATATTGATTGCTTTAATTTCGCGGTGGTTGATAACGTTGAACCTAAAACCACTACTTGAAGTAGAAGTCATCGCTGCGGCAATTGCCGAAGGTGATCTCTCGGCTCGTTTACCAGAGCTCGAACCATCAACTGAAGTCGGACGCCTTACCAAATCACTCAACACAATGTTGGGCCGGATCGAAGAGTCATTTGAACAGAAAAATGCCTCTGAATCTAAACTGCGTCGCTTTGTGGCAGATGCCTCCCATGAACTTCGTACACCGTTAACAGCTATCCGTGGATTTGCGGAGTTGCACCGCCAGGGAGCTGTCACGGGTGAAGAGAAAACTAAAGAACTAGTTGGCAGAATCGAGAAGGAGTCAATTCGCATGAGTTCACTCGTCGAAGATTTATTGTTGCTGGCCAGAATGGATGAGGCAAGACCACTTGCACTTGAACCTGTTGATCTCTCCCATTTAATAAAAGAGTGTGTGGCTTCCGCCGAGGCCGCTGGACCAGATCATCCCATCAGGGTTGAAACTCCCGATGATCTATACGTGCTCGGCGATAGCAAAAGAATTCACCAAGCTCTCGGCAATTTGCTGGCCAACGCGAGGACTCACACTCCAAGTGGAGTTCAAATTCAAGTAATCGCTACGGCTGAAGACTTCGAAATCACCGTAAAAGTGCAAGATGAGGGTCCTGGACTCACTGAGGGGGATCAAGTACGGATCTTTGAACGCTTCTTCCGCGTTGATCCTTCGCGTGCTCGTCACGGTGGAGAAGGTAGTGGGTTGGGATTATCAATTGTCGATGCTGTTATGAAAGCACATGGCGGAAAAGTTACGGTTGAATCTAAAGCTGGAGCAGGTGCAACTTTCACGCTGCACTTCCCAATTACCGCTTGATTTTATTCTTTACGGAGAAGAGAAAACTGCCTACAACGACATGACCATCTTGCGCAACCACTCGAAAGCTCACTCGATATTTTCCTGAAACCAAATTTTTTAATACAAATGTGTTGGTAAGAACCGCCCCTTTAACGCGGTTAGTGGCACCAGTTATCACTTTGCCCTTGGGATTTATTACCTGCACAGAATTGATGAGACGCTTTCCAAGTACGAGCAATGGATCTCCAAAAGTTAAAGTGATTTCTTTTGGAAATTGCGTGATCGTCGAGTTAGGAATCAGATTTGAACTAATAAGAACTGTATGTGCGTTGGCCGGTGATACCCCCACCATTAACAGCGCTAGGGAGGCGAGCACGATCGATATTCGACTGACCATATCTACTATTTAGGGTTGATATTTAATTTAAAAATTTCTTTGAACGCTCCATAAACTGCGCTTGTAGTCCATGATGGTTGGCTTTGGCTAATTAGATTAAGTCTGCCCTGCGCACTCAAATAGTGCTCCAAAGTCTTAGGCAGAGTCTTGGGATTCGATACTTGAGGATTTCCCAGTTCTAGCCAACGCCAGTGACCGTTGGGGCCAATCAGAATAACCACATCATCATGAATAACATCATAAGTAACTGGTTTACCCGTCTGCCAATCTAAAGAGAATTTACCTGACTTCTTCTGTTGTTGGGTATAGACACCAAACCAACTCCAAAAATTCTTTAGCGCGCTAGTTTCTCCAGTAGCTATGGTCCAAGAGTTATCTGCATATAAAGATTGATAGGCCTTGATTCGGGAGACCGTGTCTCGCTTGGGATCCACCGTCACTTCAAGAACTGTTGCGCTCTTCGCTAACCCCGCTTTTTTCAGGGCATCGCCGATATCACGCATATTGATAGTTATCAAAGGGCAAATATCGTCACAGGTGGTAAAGAAGTCTGTCAGAACAACGTATCTTCCTTTAAGGCTCGCTAAGGTAAAGTTCTTGCCGTTAGTATCAATTAACTTTGTATTAGAAATGATCGAAGGCATCTTTGCGTCAAACATGGTGCCCCCAAATTTTGCAGCAGTCCCTGCGATGGGTGGTGGGTTCATAGTTGATGCTCCAGTTGCTGCTAGCGCCGGAGCTGCAGTTAGTACTAATAAAAGGGTCGCAGAAACTAAAAATTTTCTATACATTGGGGTTACCTTCCATCTGACGCAACGTGGCAATTCTCGTCGCTAAGGGAGGATGCGTCGAGAATAGTTTTGAAGTCCTGCTGCCATCGAGCGGAGATTCGATCCACATATGAGCAACTGCCGTGGATTTTTGTCGCACAACTGTGCTGTCGGCTGCCAATACTTCTAGCGCCCGTCGCAACCCAGTGGGATTTCGAGTGAAGGCCACCGCGGTTACATCTGCTAACGCCTCTCGTTTGCGTGAGATTGCCAAGCGAAGTAAGAGCGCTGCTAATGGAGCTAAAATCAGGACGACAAGGGATGCAATGAGGGCAACGGGATTTTGATTGTTATTGTTGTTATCCCGACGATCGCCTCCTCCAAAGATCATCATTCGCAAAATAAAATCACTCAGGAGAGCGAGCGCCCCAGCGGTAGTGGCTGCAATCGCAGAGACCAAAGTGTCACGATTAGCCACGTGCGCTAACTCGTGAGCGGTAACTCCCTGTAACTCTTCTCGATCCATAACTCTTAAAATTCCCGTAGTGAAAGCTATAACGGCGTGGTTTTCATCTCGGCCCGTCGCAAAGGCGTTAGGAGCGTTATCTTCAACTATTGCAATTTTTGGAACTGGTAAACCGGCGGCAATACATATCTCTGAAACCAAGTCATACAACTGTTTATTGTCAGATTCGGTAATGATTTTGGCACCAGTCATAGCTAATACAATCTTGTCCGAACTCCAGTAGGACCCCCAGACCGACAAAAGCGCAATACCTACTGCAAATGGGACGACCCCAATCCCCGTTTTACCGAAGAACGTTAAGAGCGCCCAGATAACTACCCCAACCAGAATAGCCATCCCGAATAGCAGTTCAGTCGACTTTAACTTGTTAGCAGATTGCAGTTTACGAAAATCCATAATTAAAACTTGACCTGCGGAGCCTTGCGATCTTGAGGATCATCGACTTCATAAAATGGTCGAGCACTTACACCCGCTGATTTAACAAAGAGACTACTTGGGAAAGTCTTTATGGCAGAGTTTAAAGTGCGCACACCATCGTTATAGAACTGTCGCGCAAAAGAAACTTTATTTTCGGTAGATGAAAGCTCTTCTTGTAATGCTAAGAAGTTGGTTGAAGCTTTAAGGTCTGGGTAGTTCTCAGTAACGGCTAATAGTCCACGAAGTGCCTGAGTTAGTTGCCCATCGGCTGCAGCGACATCGGCCACGGTCGTAGCGGAAGTTGCTTTAGCACGCGCTGCAACTATGGCTTCAAAGGTGCCGGATTCATGCGCTGCATAACCCTTAACTGTCTCAACCAAATTAGGAATGAGATCCGAGCGACGCTTGAGTTGAACTTCGATCTGCGCAAAGGCTTCATCCACGGAGATATTGGCGCGTACCAGTCGGTTGCGCGACATGACTGCCAATAAAGCAAGAATGAGAAACAGAGCCAGGATTAGAATGATGGCCTTCATGAATTGCTCCTTTTGATCTCTTTTATTCTTTAATTTTCGTTTGGTGAAAATTTAACCATGATTTGCTGGGAGTCGGACCACGCTGACCTTGGTATCTAGAACCGTACAGTGCCGAGCCATATGGATGTTCGGCGGGAGATGAGAGTTTGATGAGACATAACTGACCAATTTTCATTCCAGGGAAGAGTTTGACAGGCAAATTCGCAACATTGGATAGCTCCAAGGTGATGTGTCCTGAAAAACCAGGGTCAATAAAGCCCGCTGTTGAGTGGGTTAAAAGCCCAAGTCGACCTAGAGAAGATTTCCCTTCGAGTCGACCTGCTATGTCATCGGGAAGGGTGATGACCTCATAGGTACTTGCGAGAACAAATTCACCTGGATGCAATATGAAGTGCTCATCTTGTGCAACTGCTACTTCTCTTGTGAGCTCAGCCTGCTCAATGGATGGGTCAATCACTGAGTACTTATGATTCTCAAATACTCTAAAAAATCGATCCAATCGAACATCAACGCTTGAAGGCTGAATCATTCCAGCACTAAAAGGTTCTACCTTTACTCGCCCCGCAGTAATTTCAGATGCAATATCGCGATCACTTAGTAACACGGTCAAAATTCTATCAGCCCCACCACCCCTCCCTCCTTTCGCAATGAAAGGTGAATGAAAGGTGGTTAGAACAGATAAGTTTAGATAGTGAGATCTCGCCGCGCTTATCTACTCCTCATTGGCGCCGCTCTCCTGTATTCACTCAATGGAATTGTCTCCAAATGGGTAATGGAGGCAGGACTCTCTCCATGGCGATTGACGGAGATTCGTACCTCCGGTTCCCTCTTAGCTCTACTTATCTATTTGGCGCTCAAGGGGCGCCTTCATCTCTTGAAACCTGCTAAATCAGAGTATGGGCTGCTGGCACTTTTTGGGGTAGTAGGCATTGCCGCAGTGCAATCCTTTTATTTCTACTCAATTTTGCGCTTACATGTATCTATAGCCCTCATTATCGAATTTACAGCTCCGATCTGGATAGTTCTTTACCTGCGTTTTATCAAGAAGGTGAAAATCTCCCAATCCATGTGGTTTGGACTTCTGGCAGCGTTCCTAGGGTTAACTCTCGTCGGAGAGGTCTGGAAAGGGCTTACACTCAACGGACTTGGTGTCATTTCATCTTTCTTAGACGCATTGAGTTTGGCTGCATATTTTTTATTAGGTCGAGCACTGGGGAAAATCAGAAGTACCGACACCATGTTGGTCTGGGGATTTGGTATCACATCCCTGCTTTTCACCGTGCTTCAACCATGGTGGTCATTTCCATTCCACATTTTCAAAGCCCAAATCAATCTAAATGGACACTTCTCTGGACATCACCTACCTGGATGGTTATTAATAATTTTTATTGTTTTACTTGGAACAGTCCTCCCATATTTATTTGTTCTTGCAGGAGTTAATGCCTTATCCCCTCAGACTGCCAGTATTATTGGAATGTTGGAACCTGTTCTCGCGGGAATCTTTGGTTGGATTCTGCTTAAAGAAACTTTTAGTCCGATTCAACTGATTGGCGCAGTTGTGGTTTTAGTGGGAATTTTCATTGCTAATGAAAAAATCCCTACTGAAGTTAGCGCAATTCAGGCACGAGAGGGAGGTGAACACGATAGATAAATTTGATGATGTTATTTCAGCCAATCAAAAGTTTGCTGCCTCATTCACCGCGGAAAATCTGACCGGTACCGCAGTAAAAGGTCTAGCCATCATCACCTGTATGGACTCGCGCTTAGATCCCTTGCGGATCGTCGGGATGAGCTCTGGTGATGCCAAGATCCTTCGTAATGCTGGCGCACGAGTGACTGATGATGTGTTGCGCACCTTAGTGCTCGCCACTCATCTACTAGGTGTTAATCGCGTTCTTCTGATGCCGCACACTGATTGCCGGATGGCTAGTACCGATCAAGCAGGAATACATGAGGCGATCTCCAAAAAAAGTGGGGTTGATACGCGGAGCCTTGATTTTCAGACCACTAACGACCAAGTGAGCGCATTGCTCATGGACATCGTGAAGATAGAAAGTTATCCGCTACTCCATGATGAACTCCGTGTGATGGGTGCAATTTATGACGTTAAGAGTGGGCTACTGAGAGCGATAAGTTAATCTTTAACAAAATTTTCACCGGTGCTAAATGATGGAGCGATATCAGCAAACTTGGCAAAGTGGAGTTGAGCGGCGACAGTAATAGTGCGAGTTGGCCCATTTCGGTGCTTGGCAACAATAAGATCCGCCTCACCTGAACGATTTTGATTGTCATAGAGGTCATCTCGATGTAGCAAAATAACCATATCTGCATCTTGTTCGATCGAACCAGATTCACGCAAGTCCGAAAGCATTGGTTTCTTATCAGCGCGTTGTTCAGGTGAGCGATTTAATTGTGAGATCGCGATGATTGGAACATTAAGTTCCTTGGCAAGTAACTTCAAATTACGTGAAAACTCGGAAACTTCTTGTTGACGATTTTCTACCCGCTTACCAGATGTCATCAGCTGTAAATAATCGATAACGATGAGTTTAAGGTTATGACGTTGCTTAAGGCGGCGAGCTTTCGAACGGATCTCCATTAAGGAGAGATTGGGAGAGTCGTCGATAAAGAGCGGGGCCTCAGAAATTTCACCCATACGTTTTGCTAATCGTTTCCACTCATCATCAGAGAGGGAACCTGAACGAATATTATTTAAACCGACCCGCGCCTCTGCTGAAAGCATGCGCATCGTAATTTCAGAGCGACTCATTTCAAGTGAGAAGATCACTGCGGCGTTACCATCATGAATTGCCGCATGTCTGGCAATATCAAGACCTAGAGTTGATTTTCCAACCGCCGGACGAGCGGCTAAAACAATCATATTGCCAGGGTGGAAGCCATTGGTGAGTGCATCAAGATCTTTAAAACCACTCTTGACGCCTTCCTCTGCAACTCCCGAGGAGATAGCCTCAATCTCTTCTAGCGCTGCTGGCAGCAAATCCGAAAGCTTAATGTAATCCTCGGAGACTCTCGACTCTGTAACTTGATAAACCTCGGCTTGCGCCGCATCCACTGCATCATCTACATCTCCAGATTCAGAATATCCAATCTGAACAATTTTGGTTCCGGCTTCTACGAGTCGTCGCAATATTGCGCGGTCTCTCACTATGCGCGCGTAGTACCCTGCATTTGCAGCGGTTGGAACTGATGAGATGAGTGTGTGGAGATAGGGAGCACCGCCAGCGCGTGCAATATCGCCACGTTTGGTTAACTCCGCTGAGACCGTTACTGGATCGGCGGGATCTCCGCGACCATAGAGGTCAAGAATTACATCGTAGATAAGTTCGTGAGCGGGCCGGTAAAAATCTCGCTCTCGTATTATTTCAACGACATCGGCGATAGCATCTTTGGAGAGAAGCATTCCGCCCAGGACTGATTGTTCGGCGAGGAGATCTTGTGGTGGAACCCGATCAAATTCAACGGGGCGTAGTTGAGTATTACTATTTCCGCGGCTGGGAAGTTCTGCAAGACTCATGTGGCTATCTTCTTATGAGTCACTGACATTTCCTATTTCCTCCCGCGCGCACTGTGCACCCGAATGTGGGAAAGTTTAGATTTGCTGGGGATAACCTGAGTTTTAGTGTGGAAGGGGTGTGGGTAACTTCCCATTCGCTGGGGATAGACCCCACATTTTCCACGATTTCACGCTTAATTTATCGCCAGAGGCTGGGGATAAAGATAATTTCGAAAATCTCAATAAATGAGAAATCCCCACCCTTATTTCTGGGTGGGGATTTCTTTAACACGAATTAGGCGGCAACAACCTGCACTTGAACGGTGGCTGCAATTTGGTTGTGAAGGGTGACCTTGGCGGTATAACTGCCCAGCTTCTTCATCGCGGGAACTTTTAAGCGGTGGCGATCGATATCGATACCTACCGACGACTTGATAGCAGAAATGAGGTCCTTGTCGGTCACAGAACCAAAGAGTGAGCCGGTAGAGCCAACCCTGGCTTTCACCACGATCGGAGCTTGTTCCAAGGTCGCCTTGATTTCACGGGCGTGATCGAGATCGCGGATTTCACGGGCGCTACGAGCACGACGAATTCCTTCGATCTGCTTTTCTCCGCCAACTGACCAGGCAATGGCGTTACCGTGTGGAAGCAAGAAGTTTCTTGCAAATCCATCTTTTACGGTAACAACATCCCCGGCTTGACCGAGACCTGCAACTTCGCGAGTAAGGATGAGTTTCATATCTGTCATTTCTCCTTATCTAGCCGTCGAGGTGTAAGGCAAGAGCGCCATTTCGCGGGAATTCTTTACCGCGGCAGCAATTGCACGTTGGTGTTGGGTACATGCCCCAGTGACTCTGCGAGCGCGAATTTTTCCGCGATCTGAAATGAATTTACGAAGAGTTGCAATGTCTTTGTAGTCGATATAGCTGACTTTCTGCTGACAGAACGAACACGGCTTCTTCTTAAACTTCTTAAGTGCCGCAGCCGACATCTTCGGCGCGACCTTCTTTGGCTTTAAGGTTTTATTACTTCTTGCTCCCACTGTGGTGCTCCTTTAAGAGGGCCCTGTTTTTTTGGACAGGAATGGTTGATGAATAATTAACGAATAAGGGTTAAAACGGAGGCTGATCGTCTGCTGCGCCAGTTGCCCAACCGCCACCAACTGGTGCGGCTGACCAAGGATCATCAGATGATGCAGTTTCAGATGTGGCGGTAAAGCCACCAGTGCCCGCTCCGCGGGTTGTCTTTGTCACCTTTGCGGTTGCGTTACGAAGTGATGGACCTACTTCATCAACTTCAACCTCAAACACTGTGCGCTTCTCGCCTTCTTTAGTTTCATAAGAGCGTTGCTTCAGACGACCAGAAAGAATCACGCGCATTCCGCGAGTTAAAGACTCCGCCACGTTCTCTGCAGCTTGACGCCAGATCTGACAGTTAAGAAAGAGGCTATCGCCATCTTTCCACTCGTTCGTTGCCTTATCCAGGTAACGAGGAGTTGATGCAACGGTGAACTTCGCGACCGCGGCACCCGAGGGGGTGAAGCGCAGTTCTGGATCACTTGTTAAATTACCGATCATTGTGATTGTTGTATCGCCAGCTGCCATTTTTCTCTCGCTTAATTAACTATGTATGTGATTATGAATTGAGTTGATCTGGACGAACGACCTTGGTGCGTAGCACGGCCTCGTTCAAATTAAGTTGGCGATCAAGTTCTTTGATCGCATCTGGGCCGCAATGCAAATCTGCAACAGCGTAGATGCCTTCGGCTTTCTTGTTGATTTCAAAGGTCATACGGCGGCGACCCCAAATATCTAGCTTGTCGACCGTTCCACCACTGTCTTTGATGATCTTGAGATATGTCTCAAGACTTGGTGCGACCGTGCGTTCCTCTAACTCTGGATCGAGAATGACCATGATTTCATAATGACGCATGCGTTAACCCCACCTCCTCTGGACTAAAGCGGCCGTGGTATTTCCACGGCAGGAGGGTTACTGCTCCTACACTGGAAAGGACGGGTGCCCTGAATGTCTAGGAAGGATAAGCGTAACTCCCCACGCCAGATTGGAGAAATTCCTCCTCCTGTGGGAGAACTTGCCGTGTGGAAAAGAGCAGTTTTAAGGCGAAAAAGAGAGTTGCACTGATCCTCAATAAAATAATGGTCGCATACCACCTTGGCGGTAAAGCAAATTTTGCCCCTGCATACCCACCCAGATACTCCCAAATGGCAAAGTGATACAGAGCTTCACTTCCCTGCCAAATCCAGAAAGCGGGACGATCTCTAACGTTAAGTAAAGCGATCACTCCCAAGGGAGCCAACCAGAGGACATATTGAGGGGAGTACACCTTATTTACGACGGTAAAGAGCGCTACGTAAATAAATGCAATCTGCGCCAGCGTAGGAGTCTGGCTCTTATACATAAGATATCCAGCAGTAACGATAGAGGAGAGAATAAAAATAGCAATCCAATAGAAATTGATGTGTGATGGGTTTATATTAAAAATATTAAGAGCCTGCCACAAGGAACCAAGATCTGCAGGTCGGTTGCCATTAAGTTTAAAAAATCGCAACCAACCGGTGGGAGTTGTGAGAACAAATGGAGCATTAATCACAACCCAGACCAGAGTTGTACCAACTAAATATTTTACTCCTATACGATATTGCTTCTGCATAAAAAAAATGATTGCAATAGGTATAAGCAATACAACAGGGAAAAATTTAGTCGCAATCGAAATCGCTAATGCAGTAGAACTCAGAAGATATTTCTTGCGATCAAACCAATAAATAGCTGCAATTGCACTGATCACTGCCCACATATCCCAATTTATATAAAGTGAAGCAATCACGGCAGGTAGAACAGGGAGCAAATACCATTTGCTTGGATTGATTTTCGATACCAGAAGTGCAGTTGCGATAAAGAGGAGCGCAATAAGACCAATGTTTATCAGAAAATAATTTTTGTACGAGGTGTTTCCACGGGGAGTTATTATCGCAGTTCCCCACATTACTAATCCGGTAAGAGGTGGGTATTCGACTGAATTAGTTGCACTCGAATATGGCCAAACGTGGTCAACCAATCCGCGCGCATCAAATAACGCGGGCAAGTCGCTGTAACACTCATGGACATCGACGCCTACACCAGTCCAATTACTGTTATAACAGTGATCAAATTTTGCAAAAGAAAGTAAGGCAGCAAATAGAGCTAGCGCGATGACAGCCTTGGATAAGAGGGGAATCCTCATTTTTTCTTTTATTCTTACTTTGTCTTCTTAGGCGTTGGTCCCGGTTTTGGGTTAGGTGATGCGCTGCGAGCCAACGCAGGATCAAGGGTTGGTACCGCACTCTGCATTGGGACTGGATCTGTTCCACCGATATTTGAGGCGGGTGGGAAATCTATAATTGGAGAATGGGCGAGAGCTTGTCGCATGTATTGATCCCAGATTCTTGCTGGGAAGGTTCCACCCGTTACCGCATTTAATCCACCAATTCCGTTCAACGATTGATGGGCGTTATCTCTAAAGAGTGCAACGCTGGTTGCCATCTGTGGAACATATCCTGTGAACCAGGCGCTGGCGTTGTCAGTAGTAGTACCTGTCTTACCCGCACTGGGACGACCCAAGTTGCCTACCGATCCCGAGGCGGTTCCATACTGGGTGACAGCTTGCAAGGCCGTTGTTAAATCAGCCATTACATCACTCGCAAATACTTGGTTTGTCTGAGGTTGGGTTTGATACAAGATACCGCCATTATCGCCAACGACTTGAGAAACGATATACGGTTTGGCATAAATTCCTTGTGCCGCAAAGGTAGCAAAGGCAGAGGCAAGATCTATTACATGTGGACTGGCGACTCCCAGAGTTACCGAAGGTCCAGAAATCATTTGAACGGATGTTGGAATTCCAGCACGCCTGGCTACATCTATAACTTTATCCGGCCCAACTTTTATCCCGAGTGGAACGAATACCGTATTTACCGAATATGCAGTCGCATCAATTAAATTAATATCAGAAAATTGTTCGTTACCATAATTAAAGACTGGGTATGGGCCTTGCGATCCAGGATCGTAAAATACCTGTGGTGAGTGACCATTCCATATAGATTGAAGGCTTATACCTGCTTCAAGCGCAGCAGTAAGCGCAAAAGGCTTAAAAGACGATCCCGCTTGGGTGGTTGCTTGAGTTGCATTGTTATATTGATTCTTGAGGTAGTCCTGCCCACCATACATTGCAAGAACGGCGCCCGTACCGGGCTGAATAGAAACTAGTGCAACTCTTAAATTTGCAAATGGTGCTTTAGGAGTGCGCTTGGCAACAGCATCCATCGCGGCTTGCTGATCTCTCTTCACTAGTGTGGTCTTTACAACTAATCCACCTTGCAATAATTGCTCTTGGGTAAAACCAAATTGTTGGAGTTGATTTTCTATCCAAGAGATAACATATCCTTTAGGACCTGCGAGTGAACCAGGGGACACTCGTGGCAGAATAAAAGGAAATTTCTGCTGTGCACGTTGGGCCCGTGTGATCCACTTGGCTTTCACCATACCGTTTAACACATACTTCCAACGCGATATTAAGCGGGCTTGATAACTAGGTCCATTGGCGGGATCGTAATAACCAGGAGCATTTAAAACGCTGGCAAGTACCGCAGCCTGCGAAATACTTAATTGATTAGCGTTCCGTCCAAAGAAGACTTGCGATCCAGTCTGGACCCCATAAGCACCGCGACCGAAATAAATAGTATTCAAATAATTTTCAAAGATTTGGTCTTTGGAGAGTTCCTGCTCGAGTTTGACTGCAATAACAATCTCTTTAATTTTTCTTCGAATACTGCGTTGTGGAGTAAGGAAGGCGGTTTTGGCATATTGCTGAGTGATTGTCGATCCACCTTGAAGAGATCCGCCACGCAGGTCATGCCAGAGGGCTCGTAAAATTCCAGTTGGGCTGAAGGCGTGTTCATTGTAAAAATTACGATCTTCGGCCGCCAAAATTGCATGTCGAACCCGAATTGGGACGCTCGCCAACTCCACGCTCGTCCGATCTTCCGTTCCAACGCGTCCAATCTCGCTTCCATCGGCATACTGAATGATCGTAGCTTGGCTATTTACATATTGATTGGGATTGGGGATTTGGACAGAAAAGTATGCGTAAGCGAAGAGATAGGTGGCTATTACAAAGCCGCCACCTATTGAAAAAATTGTTCCGCGGATGAACCAGGTGAGAAGGTTTTCGCGCGTAGGTTTTCCCATGTGGAAAGGTTACCGCCCCGCGCTCCCGGCGTAATCCTCATCTTCTAAAGTCCGGACTTTACGCGGTGGCTTGCGAAACTTCCCATCCCCTAATTTAAAAGAGTGAATTAAGTGGTGCCAACCGCATCCGCGACAGATTTCAACAATATAAACCCGAAACTCTCCATAGTGGCTCTGCATCTCAAAAATTTCACCTGAGGTCTTAATGCGCCCTGAGTACTGACCGAGTTGATCACCAAAGGTGTATCGAAGCTCGACCATTTCTGCCTTTCGACAGACAGGGCAGAGTCTTTCCACCTGTTCACCATGATATTTGGCGGCAATCTTGAGATAGGGGTCAGCATCGCAAGCATCTAATCCAGAGGAGAGGCCTTTAAATAGTGCAATTAAGGTAGCGCGTCGATTAAGTGAATAATCAATTGCGTCGCGACGACTCCAAAACGTTGCCAACATAGTTTCAAAGAATAAACCTTTATTCCAAACTACGCTTCCATTCCAAACTACGCTTCCATTCCAAACTACGCTTCGTTATATGAGAAAGTCTGGGATGACCAAAAACTGGCCCTTTCATCCTGGAAGCAAACTTCCCGCAGTATTGACTGTGAGGTGGCTGGGACAAATTGGAGATGGCATATTTCAATCAGCGCTCGCTTCCTTTGTGCTTTTTTCACCACAGCGCCAACCCAACGCGGTAAGCGCCGCGACCGCGTTCGCCGTGGTACTTCTGCCATATTCTTTAGTTGGTCCTTATGCAGGTGTTTTCTTGGATCGTTTTTCCAGACAGCGCATCGTTCAACTATCTAACTTGATAAGAGCAGGAGATTTACTCCTCATAGCGATACTCATCAAATCTAGTGCTACCGGGATATCGTTAACACTTTTAGTGCTCGTGGCTTTTGGAGTTAATCGATTGATTCTTTCTGGACTTTCCGCTGGGTTACCACTCGTAGTCAAAAACGACGAACTGATTTCTGCAAATGCGCTAGCGGTCACAGGGGGAAGCATCGGCGTCGTAATAGGTGGTGGTATTGGCATAGGAGCTAAAAAATTATTTGATGCCCACGGTAAGAGTGATTTCTCAGATGCAAAGGTAATTTTGATTGCAGTGACTTGCTATATCTTAAGTTCTCTTTTCACGCGACGCTTGTCGCGATCTGAAATCGGGCCGGCAGATCACGAAATTCCAGATCAGATGCGGGGTTTAGGTGAATTACAAGAAGGGTTACGAATCTTGCGTAATCATCCCGATGCTTTGCGAGGAATTTTTGCCACAGCGATTCAGAGAGGTGGATTAACAGCGCTCACTTTGATGGGTTTATTACTTGAGCGAAATACTTTTAATCCATCAAGTAATCCCGATGCTGGACTTGCTGGATTTGCCTACGCGTTAGCAGTCGCTGGAGTTGGATTTGGGGTGGGTTCTTTCATTACTCCCTTCTTCGTAAATTACTTGGGGAGACACCGTTGGATTCGTTTAATGATGGTTACCCCCTCGATATTTTTAATTTCATTTGCCTTTTTACCTCAAGAGTGGCTCCTAATAACTACCGCTTTCTTTATAGCAACATGCGGGCAAGCGGTAAAAGTTACAAATGATGCCTTGGTTCAGTCTCAAATTAAAGATGAGTTTCGGGGGAGAGTATTTGCTTTTTACGATATCACAGTAAACGCAATTATTGTTCTGGGGGCAGTTATTGCAGCTTTGATGCTTCCCGTCAGTGGAAAATCTCCCGAACTTCCATTATTAACTACAGTAACTTTCATTGCAACTTCTCTTTTTCTACTCAAGCCTTCCAAGTTCTTTATCGCTCGCCCAATTGAGTAACTCTTTTGTTGCCTCTTCCGCACCTAATGGACCGCGTTCCATTCGCAACTCTAAGAGGTATTCATAGGCCTGCCCGACCAATTTAGAAGGCTTAATTCCTAGAAGTTCCATTATCTGCTGGCCATTTAGATCTGGCCGAATTTTATCAAGTTCCTCCTGCGCTTTTAATTGTTCAATTCGAACCTCTAAAGAGCCATATGTTGCTGCTAACTGTTCAGCCTTTCTCTTGTTTCGAGTCGTGCAATCGGCACGTGTAAGAACGTGAAGATGGGTTAATAATTCACCTGCATCTCGGATATACCTACGCACCGCCGAGTCTGTCCATTCGCCAGTGCCATAACCATGAAAGCGAAGGTGTAAGAAGACTAGAGCAGAAACTTCATCAATTGTTTTGCTATCAAAGCGCAACTCTTTCAAGCGTTTTTTTGTCATCTTCGCCCCGACAACTTCGTGATGATGAAAAGATACTCCACCACCTGGAATTAACTCGCGGGTTCTTGGCTTTCCTATATCGTGCAATAACGCAGCCAAGCGGATGGTGAGGTTGGGTCCGCCAAGACGATCTTCATTGGCGATAGCTTGATCGAGTACCGTTAAAGAGTGTTCATAGACATCTTTATGATGATGGTGCTCGTCAATTTCTAATTTAAGTTTCGGGAGTTCCGGAAGAAATATATCCGCCAACCCTGTTTCAACAAGTAACCGAAGACCAAGTTGAGGATTTTTTGACATGAGCGTTTTAACAAACTCGTCCCGGATCCGCTCAGCGGAAATAATTGTAAGGCGATTGGACATTCGTGAAATTGCTTCGATAATTTCTGGATCAACTGAAAATTCCAACTGTGAAACAAAACGAACTGCTCGCATCATTCGTAATGGATCATCTGAAAAAGAGATCTCGGCACTCGTTGGTGTTTTCAAAATCTTTTTAGCTAAATCACTGGCACCATTAAATAGATCGATAAAGACGGGGTCTTCCTCGGTCAATTCCAGAGCCATGGCATTCACGGTGAAATCTCGTCGTGCCAAATCTCCCGCAATAGTGTCGCCAAAATTTACTTCAGGCTTTCGCGAAGTTGGATCGTAACTTTCACTTCGATAAGTTGTGACCTCTACAGTTACCGCTCCACGTTTAGCAGCTATGGTCCCAAAGGCAGCACCTGTCTCCCACAGGGCATCGCCCCACTTTTTAAGGATCTTGGTTGAGTCATCCGGACGCGCGTTGGTTGTGAAATCCAGATCATTTCCTAGACGCCCCAAAATCGCATCGCGTACTGGCCCTCCCACAAGGGCCAAGGTAAAGCCCGCCTCTTTATAGACGGTAGCCAAAGATCCAATCAGGGAGCCGTGGAGGTCTAAAGCGCCTAGGGCCAGCCGCGCGGCAATTTCGTGGGGATTAGATATCTCAGTACTCACAATGAGTAAGGCTAGAGCAGTACCCTTCTCTTATGACCCCGGCACCAGGTGCGGGTGGCGAAGCGAAACGGAAAAAACGTCGGAGACGGCGTCCTGCCGGCCCCCAAACACCTCTTAATAATTCACCTGCGGCTAAAACCGAAGTTGCGAACCTCCCTGTCAAAAAGGTTCTCCCTAAAAAGCGCTCCGCTTACGCAAAACGAGTAGATGAAGTTAGCGCTGGCGGGCTTGTCATTGATGGTTCTGGCACCAAGGGGTTA
Organism: Actinomycetes bacterium; assembly: GCA_043788135.1. Lineage (GTDB taxonomy): Bacteria > Actinomycetota > Actinomycetes > Nanopelagicales > Nanopelagicaceae > PALSA-747. The sequence goes on along the minus strand of JAYVUF010000221.1, from coordinate 2,444 downwards.
TTAATCGGTAGACGGGATATTAAGGATACCTCGCGTGAAAAATTGCTCTGGTCGCTGCCAAAAGGTCATATAGAGGCTGGAGAAACTCCCGAACAAGCTGCCGTGAGAGAAGTAGCGGAAGAAACCGGGATTCATAGCGAAATCTCCAGAGAATTAGGCGTGATTGATTTTTGGTTCATGGCGGGTGGGAAGCGAATTCACAAGACGGTTCACCATTATCTCTTTCGAGAAATTGGCGGCACGCTTACTCCACAAGTGAGTGAAGTTGATGACGTCGGATGGTTCCCTTTGGAAGAAATCATTTCCTTACTTGCCTACCCTGACGAAAAGAAATTAATTGCTAAATCTGGTGATTTAAAAATATGAAAAGAACCTGGGCAGCACTTGCCATAATAACGCTGGCCTTGTTATCAGTACCGACTGCACAAGCGGGTACAACAATTCTCTTGACCGAACCCACTCATCGGGAATTCAACGGAGTGTTCATCGATGATGAGTTAGCAAACTCTTTGGGGGTAACTGGGCGATTGGGTAACTTGGTATTTAACCCACCATCTGGGATGAGATCATGGTGGATTGACCCCGCCCTCATTGAAGAAATTACTGCCATGGCAAATGGTTATACGCTAATTTCAGGAACAGCCGGTGTTAGACAACTCATTGCAAAATCTTGGTTGACGCAACTTAATCTAGTAAGTAAATCCGATAACGTTACAGCCTTAGCTTATGGAAATCCCTCTTCGTATTGGATTAGCCGATTGGCTTCTCATGAAGCGAACTATGTTTTAACCATTTCACAGCAGCGGTTGTCGAAACTACTTGACCGCACCGTTGGAGCAGCGTTTTCTTATCATTCGCATAGCCAATTCGTCATATCTAACTCGGATATTCTCTCACTCAAGAGTGATTCAACTTATTTTGCACAAACTTCATCATATGTTGATCCGGCAACCATCGATACATTTCGCCTGGCCTTAATCAAGATTCTTAACCCAACTCTGACCTTGGATCGCAGAGAGTTTCTCATTCGGGATCTTACAAGTGTCGCTTATGCGCAAATCCATTTAGTGCATCTGAGTTCAGGAAAGTTCACAGTTACAGCAACTCACCAAAATCTTCCAATCACGGTAACGAACGGTTTCCCTACAAATATCAAGATTAATTTGTATGTATTTCCAACAAATTTAAAAATTCAAGTGGGCAACCTGCAACCAATTCTCATTCCTGCAAATTCTAAGGTACAGGTGATGGTACCCATTACGGCTCTCACCTCTGGTACTTCAGGACTTAGCGTAGAATTAACTACATCGCATGGAGATCTAGTCGGAGACCAAATTCTCTACCCCCTCAAAATCTCAGTTATAAGCCCTGTTGCCACCTGGTTCACAACTGGTGCAGCTATCTTGCTCTTCTTGGCAGCGACCATTCAAAGTGTTCGTAGAATTCGAAGAAGAAAACATGAGTGACGGTTCGATTCTTCGCTCGTCGGCCATCATGGCGGCGGGAACTTTCGTTTCCAGAATTACCGGTCTAATACGAGGTTTACTTCTAGTTGGAGTGCTTGGAACGACTCTCCTTGGCGATACATACAACGTTGCTAATACTATGCCAAATATTTTATACAACTTAATTATTGGGGGTGCTTTAACAGCAGTCTTCGTTCCACAAATGGTGCGAGCAATCCGCGAGCCCGATGAAGGATCGGCATTTATTTCACGACTGGTGACCGCAACCTGCGTGGTCCTGGCACTGCTTGTGGTGGTCGCTGTTTTTGCCGCCCCAATTTTGGTACGGCTCTTTGCTAGTAGTTATGTAGGACGTCCTGAATTTAATCTTACAGTTGTTTTTATGCGTTACTGCCTTCCCCAAATCTTCTTCATGGGACTCTTTGCGGTCCTGGGGCAAGTGGTGAATGCCAAAGGAAAATTTGGGCCCATGATGTGGGCGCCCGTACTAAATAACCTAGTAGTGATTGGAGTATTTGGGTACTTCTTACACATTTCCAAAGGTTTGAAAGTTTCAACTATCACTCACAGTCAAGCAGTCGGGCTTGGAATAGGAACCACAGCAGGATTTGTTGTGCAACTCCTTATTTTAATTCCTGTCATCAGAAAGCTGGGTATAAAAATTCGCCCGCGTTTTGATTGGCGGGATCCAGAGATCAAGAAATCTCTTCACCTTGCTAGTTGGACTCTAGCCTTTGCCGCAATTTCTCAACTGAGTTATTTGGTAACCGTCAATCTCTCTACGGGGGCTGCCGTTCGAGCTGCTAAAGCTGGAGTAACAACAGGCGTGGGTTACACCCCCTATGGAAATGCTTTTTTAATTCTCCTACTCCCGCACTCAGTTATAACAATCTCTATCGTGACCGCAATATTGCCTTTACTTTCTAGCCATGCGATTGAGAAGAAAATTGCAGAGATTCACGATGAACTAGTTCGGGC
>JAYVUF010000220.1:0-2167 GCA_043788135.1 Actinomycetes bacterium | reverse complement strand
TTAGGAGTTAGTCCCGATGGTTCTGAGATTGCTAAAACGCTTCGAGCAAAAGTCTATACCGATATGGTATTTTATAGTGGAAGCGCCCCGGAAGAACTACGAACAATACTCTATAATAAAAAGGTAGATGGGGTTTTCGTAGTAGATCGAACTAATTTATCTGACGATTTTGAGATGATTCTTGAAGATCACATCAAGAAGGCATGCGATGTGAATGGAATCCGCGGCATAGTCATGGATGAGACCAGTCGCTTTGATCGAATTATACGAAACAAGTGTGAGAGTCTTCTGACCGGAGCGGATCAGGAAAAATTAGATGGTATGCGAGATGACCTCATTAGAAGAATCACGAGTAGCGCGGAAAGTCGCATCAAAAAAGCCAAGAAGATCACATGTCCGATCACTGCGTTGAAAGATTTCAATACCTCTGATTTTAATCTCGTTAGACATAGGCTTGCTGACCTTATGAAGGAGGCGACGGATATGGCTCATCTTCTCTCCGATGCCGGCAATCTAAAAGTGATGCAAGACCTACGAAATCGATTGGCTCATCTCGAATCCATCTATTCGGAAGACGGTTGGATGAGTCTTTCAGATGATGAAAGTGACAAATTTAACTTTGAACGGTTTCGTGAGATTAGAAAAACACTGCGTGAAATTGGGCTAGCGCTTGAGAAAATTTAGCAGCAAATAACCAGCACTTCCTTCAAGGGCAGATGAAGCAATCTGCTGTTGAACACGATGCCCATGAAAGCGCTGTCTTTAGAAAAGTCATAACAATCTACTCGTTACATAGTGCACTACCGAGCGTAGTCGCCATCTTGGGTGTCTGCGTTCGACTTGCTAGGCTTCGCCTTTCTCCATTACTCCAGTTGCAACTTAAGTTCAGGTGGTAAGATTCTCGAAACTTTTCCATCAAGCCTATAATTAAGGATGGGCGCTGTTAGGCATTGTCTGCTCCGCCTTATTGTGCTTCTTTATATTCAGTTTGACTAAAGTGACAGGTAGCCTCCTTAAAACTCTCATTGAGCCATTGATAGCGGCTTTCGATTTCTCGTATTGGTGTGACCTCCACTTTGCATGCTTGTAGTAACCGGGCCGTGCGAAACTTTGCAAAAGCGCAGACATCTGAGACAAGTCGGGAAATATGGGCGGCCTTAACTGCTGCTTGGTGCCGAGGCTCTCTTTGATACCTCTCCCATACCATACCAATACCATCGCCGTCCTTGTGGATTAGGTGGCTGCTCATGCCATAGCCATGAGCAAAGTGCTTCATGAATCGAAGACCAGGTTGGTCCGACATGGAATACCTCTGCACTATTCCCGAGAAAGACCAATCGTGCTCAAGACTAGACCGCTCTTTTCGGTTCAACCCATGCTGCCTTGATTTAACTTCGCCTTCAGAGATAACAAGTTCCTTTAAAGGAAGCCATTCCACGGAATCGGGATCACCTATGTCTTGGAGAAAAGCTTTGGCTCGCTCGCTTCTCTTAATTGACATCAAATCCGGCATCAGATTCCAGTATTGGATTGCTTTTCGCCGTCGATCTTCAGCTCCACCATCCATGAGGTATACATATTTTACTGTTCCTTCTATGACTGCCCTATTGATTAAGTCAGCATCCCATTCTTTGACATTGGAAACCAAAATCAGGACACTCTCGCTAGAAAGATGGCAGTCAATATATAGCTGAGATGAAACGAATCTTACTGGCTCCTGAAGATCGCCCTCTATCCCTTCAAGATACGGTCTAGAGAGATCGAAGAGTTCACCAATGAGATGGCTCGCACCAGAGGCCCATTTCATGGCTGATTGTTGAATTTCTTCCATTCTTTTTCAGGTTTGCGTAAATCCTTTTCTGTAAATTTGGTTAAGTCTGAGATGAGGGGGTGGGATTCATATTGAGGTAGATGTTTCCGGTGATCCACTCGTCTGAGATTTCAGCGAGGATGGCAGAGACGAGACTGACAAAGGAGTTAAATATATAGCTTCCCTAAACAGCCATGTTGTCATTAGGTTAAAATCCTTATCTACTTAACTTGGTGAATTTTTAAACAAATCACCCCTTCCTTACCGTGCTTCATTAAGGATTGATCGGCCTCCCTTGATACTGAAGGTAATTGAGTCGAGGATGAGAAAATCCCGGCATGGCTTGAAGTTTGAACC
>JAYVUF010000219.1:0-23933 GCA_043788135.1 Actinomycetes bacterium | reverse complement strand
TTTCTGAGACTTTGCTCTGAAACTTGTCCGCCTTCGGCTTGAGCAATCCGGGAAAGCTTATCGTACTCAGATTGGAGAACTTTCACAGCGGCTTCTTTTTCCGCAGTAGGAGCTACACCACTTTGAGTGAAGCGACCCATTAAATTGTCGAAAACTGGTTTGATTGTGTCGTCGCCTACTGCTGCTGTTTGGGCCGTACCGAGCATAGGATTGGCAGCAGATTCTACCGGCAAACCAAGAGGAGCTTTCGTCGGGCTGAGCATCGCTCTGGCATCCGAACTCAAATGTCCAGATGTTTTGGTTACGTCGTTCGTCAAATTTGCGACTTTTCCTGCAAGTTCAGCTGGTGTGCTGGCAGCATTAATCGCCCCAGGTCGTGCAAGATATTCTTCCACTTGTGCCGGACTAATGTCTTTCCCCAAATTAGCTACAAGACTTTTTCCAACTTTCGGGAATACTTTATTCATCAAAGGACTGATGATATTATTTCCGACCATTTCTCCGGCTTTGCCGAGAATCATACCTTTACCGGCACCTTGCGCTGCTGCCATTGGCATGTCTTTAAAATTGGTTGCGGCATCCACTCCGGCCAATCCACCCATCGTAGCCATGGCCGGAATAGAAACAGGAGCGGCAACGGCGGTACCCACCATTCCAGCGGTCTTTCCACCGCCGTAGGCTACAGGATGTCCTTCCCATGCTTGGTCTTTAAGATCTTCTAAATTTTTATGTGATTCCTCATATGTCTTGTCGCCGATAGCACCGATACCAGATACGACAGTTTCGGCACCGGGAATACCGGACATAACGCCCAATGCGGCAGATTTAAGCATCCCCGGTGCTTCGGAAGTCGCGTCGTCGAACTCCACGACACTTTTGTATTCCGGGTATTTCTCAACAATTTTTTCCGCAAGCTGGCGATCATCTACCGCCTGGTATTCGGGATACTTGGCTTTAACGGTTTTAGCGAACTCGTCGTAACGCATTAGAATAATCCTAAGCTGTCTTTTGTAAGTTTCGGTTTTTCAATGTTGGCGGACTTGTTTACGTCCATGTAGTCGGAATACTTATTTCCGACTTCTTGCTTGAGTAAATAGTCTTTGCGTTCTTCCGATAATCCCGTTGGAAGACGCTTTTTGAATTGGTCGATATAAGTATCACGGAGCTTCTCAGACGTCAAGCCCTGCCGTTTGACGGCTTTAGCGAAGAAGTCAGATACGCTTTGGGTCGTTCCACCGATTTCTTTCGGGTCGAACCCCAGATATATAAGAGCACCCGCTAGGCCCTCACGAGCCGTTTTCTGTTGCAACTGTTCCACAAGATGCTGCGACGTGGCACCGGCGGGAGACAACAAACGTTGTAGACCGATGGCAAGCTCGGTGTGCATGGACGGTGGAATCTGATAGGTACGGGTCTTAGGGTCCCATGCGTCAGTGAGCATGGTTTGAAGATGGATTGCCTGGTTCACTTTCTGGTCTTCGAGGCCCAGTCCGCCAGCGCGGGTACTGACGGCGCGGTTAATCATGTCCCGACCTTCGCGCTCCAATTTATCCTGTTGCTGACTGTTCTTGAACCCCATCGTCGTCTCGCGGTTGGCTTGGAGATTTTTTAGGCCTAATTCTTTGGCGTCCTTCTGAGCTTGGGCTTTCATCATGGTGTCGATCAAAGGAAGCTTGTCGCCAATCGCCTCAGCTGACATATTGGCAAAGGCAGGGTTCTTCGCCATTTCAGGAACAATCTGTTGGACCATGGAACGATAGGATTTGGATATGTCCGAATTCGGATCACGTTTTAATTTGGTTTCAAATTCAACCTTGTGCGAATCCTCGTCTTTATGGGCTTCATCAAGAATGGTCTTTTGGGTATCTGCCGGAGCATGAATGCCATAGCCTTGAGCGCCAGTGGCGAAAGCATCAGCCACACCGCCAACAGCAGCAGGGATTTGAGCCATACGCCGTTTATGCTCCAAGGCCGCATCATTGGCCTCTCTACGACGCATATCCTCGGTAGGATCTTGGGGAAGAATGGCCGCCATAGGATTGGCAGCAGGTGCCGTGGCCGGAGCAGAAGGGGCCGCATCCGCCGGAGGATTAGATTCTGGGGGGGTAACGGGTGCCGGAGGAGGCGTAGACGGTGTGGGGGCCGGAACGGGCAGATTTGCCAGCGTTTGATCCATTGTGGACGGTCCCATCGTCAATTTGGCTGGATAGGCGGTAGGATCGGCTACCGGAGTAATAGGAGCATGAGCCGTGGTATCGGACACACCCACATCAAAGTTCGAAGAAGCCGGAGGTGGAGTATTGAGCGCATCGGCCACCGGGTTTCCTTGGAGTTGTTTCACCTTGTTCAAATCTTCAGGAGAAAGATTCAAACGGGTCATGATGTCGTCAAGCATTCCCATATTATTGTCCCTCTAATGCACGAACTCGTTGGTGAAGATTGGCGAGAGCGCGATGTTCCGGCGGAACCGATTCATCTACCGGTTTTGAATTTTTGGTAGGTCTAAATTGTTCCATGAATTTATCAAACTCTTGTTCGTCAGACATAGCAGAACGTGGCACCACTACTTCCCCTGGGCTAAGTTTAGCTGCTACTGTATCGTTCTTCGGACTGTCTCCGTGAACAGCTGCATGTCCTGGTACCGAACCACCGTCTCTAAAATCTTTCGTGTGCGGTTGCTTTTCTCGAACTTTCTGTTCAAACTTCGCCGCGTCCTCATATGATTTGAAATCTCCAATTGGTTCGCCATGCGGATCACTTAAACGAAAGTCTGGGGCACCTGAATGAGGCTGAGTGAGCGGATGTTCGTTTTCGGCGGATTCAATTCTGAGCGGCGGTGTAGCTTCTCCACCGTCTGACATATGAATGGCGCCACCGCAATTACATTCCATAACCCGTCCGCCTTCCTCGTATTGATGGGGAAGGTGCATGGGGTGCGGAATCGGAGGAGCTTTCGAAGAGTAGCGAGGTTGCGGAATGATGGCCGGTTTTATTGGAGAGAAGGAAACTGGCCCTCCATGAGAATATCCACCGGGGAGTTGATCTTCTGTAATTTTTTTATTGGGCATTCCACCGTTTGCATCCATACTACTGGCTACAGCGGCTCCTCCAATAGGTCCACCAAAGGCTGTTCCAAGTGCAGTGGCGCCAGCTTTCAAGGCACCAGTTGTAAATCCAACATCGGCTGCTTTATCCGTCGCGGCATTTTTCTCTGCGTCGCCAGCCCAGGCATTGTATGTTCCGGCCACTCCGTGTGCTTTGGCCATCTTATCGTTAAACAGCTGTTGTTCTTGTTGAGCATTGTACGTTTTATTCGCGTTACTCGTTCCAGTATTTGCATTTGACACTTCTTGTGCATTCGCAAGATTAGCCGCTTGAGCTTTATTCGCAGCGTCTACATTATAAAGATTGGTTTGATTAAGGGTTTGTTTGTTGAAAAGGTCAATAGCATTTTGCGCTTGGGCCTTGTTGGCTTGTTCGCTATAATCCTGTCCACGAATATCTGTGGCTTGTTTGCCAGCGGCTTGCATGGCTTGGAGCGCACGAGCCTGAGCCTGAGCGGCCACATCTGTTCCTTGTCGAGAAGCTCGATCAGCTGCGGCTTGTTCATTTTGAAGTTCATTAACTACGTTTAGATCAGAACTACCAACTCCACGTTGCTGAGCGTTCTGCATAATCGACGCATTTCGGCTTTGGGCCTCTTGATTCTGCTGGCGAGTAATATCTTCCAACCGTGCTTTATCTATAGCAGTTAATCCGCCAGAGTTCCCAACATTTTGCATACTGCTGAGCGCTTGTTTTTGTGCGCCGGAAAGAGAAGGATCTGTAGTGATATCTTTGAAGGCATTCGAACCAAGTAACTGGGCCTCGGCTTGATCGGGCGATAGTTGACCAGCCTGAACATACTTGTCAAGTTGAACTTGTAAGTTTTTTAACTCCGGTGTCTGGATGGAATTAAAAGCATCAATAGCTGCCTGACGCATCTTGTCAGCTTTATCGCTCCCACTCTTACCGAATAATGAAGAAAACATTCCCATAATACTGGCTCCTTAGTACGCTATCTTTTTTTCACCGGTTTTCGGGTCAACATAGGGCGTTCCTCCGCCACTAGCGACTCCATTACCGGGTTTTACTGGGGGAGTGGGGGGACTGATGATCGGTGTTCCTAGATCGGTAGGAACTTTTGTAAACCCACTTAACATCTTAATAAATGTCGCTAATCCCGCAAGAACTGGATTATGTACATACTGGTCCTGCGATGTCGCAGGTGTGCCTAATTTTCGGTATTGTTGCTCGGCTGCTGATTGAAACTGTGCGAGCTTCGCTTGGCTGTCTTTTGTGACCCCAGTTCGATTCACTGCATTAATAAGCGCTTGAGCGGCATTACTGCCGGTTCCAGGATTTCCGGCATTACTTACATCGAGGATATTTGGAATTTTCAATACTGAGAAAACATCCGGTAAATTAGTCTTGTCTAATAATTGTTTATCCGATTGGCCCACAGACGTTTTTAGATATTTAGAAAGTTCGTCAGATTTAACCAATGGTTGTGCGCTAGTTCCCGCTTGACTGCGGTTTGCTGGATTTAAGACTCCGCTATAATCTACTCCGGTAAGAGTCTGTAAAGCTTGCGCTTTGTCATAGTCCTGAGCCGAGGCCGCATTTGCTGGGGTTACAGTCGCATTGGGATTAGACAAATAATTCCCTAGATTATCGGGTGTACTTTGATAGGTCTGGGATAAAGTGAGAAGGTTCTGAACAATATCCTGGGCAACTCCTGCTGGAACTCCGGCAGTCGTAAGATCTCGCAAGGCTTTTTCTGTGTTCCCGTCTGACAATGATTTTTGTAAAGATTGGTGCAAGGCTGTTTGAGGGTCTTTAGCTGCCGCAACTTTCGCGTTTATGTCCGATTGGAATTGGGTTAAAGAATTCGTGAACGGTTGACGAGTGGATGTTCGTGCAGCGTCGGTTGCAGCTTTAGCGTTCTGCGCAATCGTATTCACATCGCCGGATTGTTGTTTCAGATAATCTGCTACACCGCCGAAGTTTTTTGATTGTCTCTGAACTTCAGGGAATGCGCTTGAAGTTTGAAGAAGCGTTTGGTCTAGTCCTTTATTTCCTTGGCCATATACACCAAATTCATCCTGTAAAAGTTGCTGTTGTCCACCAGCTGACGAAAGTTCTTGTTGTTTTTCGTTGGCTTTTGTTGCCGCATCTGCCGCCTTTCCGTAATTCGCTGAGTTTTCAAAAGATTGAGGTCCACTATAGGAAGCGTTCCACTGTTTTAAAAAGTCATTAAGCTGACCAGGATCTCCGGCAACTGCCGTAGGATCTTTCACTGCATTATTAACAAGACCGCTATTGAAGTTAGTCGTACCAGCTGTGATGTCATTCTTAGTCTGATCTGCTGCTCCGGCAATATCAGTACGCTCTTGACCAGCAGTATCAGCGAGCCTTCCCGTAAACTTTTGACCAAGGGCTTCACCTTGCTGTTGATTTGCACCAAGATAATCCTGGACACTCGCAAACTTCTGCGGTTCGGGTGTAGGACCACTGGAAACCTGCGTAGACGGATTGCTGACCGTTCCACCATTCGTGGTTGTACCACCAGTAGGCGCACCGCTCCCGCCACCTGCGCCAACGGCGGGTGAGTTTAAGGGGGCAACACGATTATATGGATCTTGCGGATTTTCTTTATCTACCCACACGGGAAACTCCTTGTTACTTCACAACAGTCGTGATCTGGTAGGATACACCAGATGTAAGACCTTGTATGCCGTTAATAAGAATACTATTACCAACTAAATTCCAACTAGGAACAGGATAAATTGAATCGTAAGTTCCGTCTGTCCGGCTGACGTGCATTGTTAATTCAATTGGTTGTCGCGTCGTGAAAGGCCAAGTAAACTGAAACGTATTTAGATTGGCAGAGGTTGCTGCTGCAAACGTAATTTGATTGATGACGCAGGAAATATTATCTTGTAAGGTCAGTTGGTTTGTCAAAGCATTCACTGTGGTCGTCATAAACAACTGCAATGGATAGAGTAACTTTGAAATCCAATTAGGAGCTTCTGGAAAATCCGTACGCTGTAATTGTTGTGTAACTGGAATTTTCATAACCTAATGGAACCGCTGACTCATTGCTTGATAGAAGACAACAAATCCGTCCAGTGAAAAGTTTGTCAAGGCATCGGCATAGTTTACAGTAATATTCAACCAATGACCACGACGTTGCACAAGCGGAATCAAACCACGGATAACTTGTGGTCCAGGTGATCCGCCGCCCCACGGGAAATTACCCCAAGGACCGCTACCCCATCCCACGCCTACTTTCGGAATTAATGTGCTAAAACTAATCGGCTGGTAAAAATCAGTGAAGAAACCAAGGTCAAAACTTGAGAAATTGGCATTAGAAAATATGGCATGACATTCTTTGAAGTGTTTAACCAGTCCAGGATTTCCGCAATGTTCCGGTACGAACTGAAGCGCCACTAAGATCGGACGATAGACGGTGGCTGCACCAGCGGTCCAGGACAATAAGTGATTTACAACTAAATGTGTACTATCTGTAATCGAGGTAATTACAGCGATGCGGTCCATCTGATTCAGAGTCCATCCTACAGAATAGGCACTCGTACTCGCTACTGTTACAATATAGCCTGTAGAACTAACGATGGTTGCTGGATACGAATTATCGGCGTAGTCAAAATCCGTATAATTCTTCCGTTCTTGGTACACATACCGAGAAGATGTCTCTGAGGAACCAAAATATAACTTATTATCCGTTGGGTTAACAAAACCTGAAGAAGTCGTGATTGGAAATTGCCAGGTGGACCATGAATCCGTTAAGTAATTATAGACGAAGTATTGTGTAACGGTCGTGTCAGTAGTGTTTGTGACAGTTCCCAGAATATATGTATTCTCAGATTCGTAGGCAATCCCATAACTGACTGTATCGAAAGCCGGATAAAGAGGCGATGAGAGAACCAAGAGGTCTTTCTTGATCGGCAGAGATTTGAGAACCGCGCCTTCATTGTACGTTAAAGAAACAACTGTTTGGTTAGAAAAGAAATAAACTTTGTTATTGAGCGCCACAGCCGTTTCAATTCCACGTAGAATAGTAGTGCTATCCACAGCTTGAACCGAGAAAGAACCAATATCACTACCCGTAATTTGGAACACACCGTCTTGTTTGAAGATTAACACATAATCGCGTAACGCAATAATGCGTAAGATGGATCGGTCGGCAGATCCGGCCTTTAGCGCTTGTCCAAATGGGTTAGCTTCGGGTTGTAGGTATTTCGAGACAGAAATACCATTCGGCGCCGTATCATTGGATGATGTACCTGTCGTTGTACCAATGTCGGGAACAAATGCACCCGTTCGCGAAGAAGCAGCCGTAAAAGATGCCGCGCCAATTCCTCGTTCTCGAAGCGTGATACGACCGGGGAGATCAGAATAACCGGAAGAATAATAGGCATATACCAGAGTATTACCAGTATAGCGATTGATGACTCGAACGAGACTATTGGCAGTATTTGTGATGTTCTGGGAAGGTGTTCCGCCCGTGAATAATTGAAACTGCGCTGCCGCGATGTTCTCAGCATTCTTAGCCGTGTAGACTGTCCCCGCAATTGTTACTGTGTCATTTACCTGAAGACCGGGGGCACCAACACTGACGAGTGTCATTAAAAATTGCTGTTGAGAAGTTGTATTGGCGGAAAAAGTGAAGCCTTTGAAATAGGCAACATCGGTCGCAATAGGCGGTTGATAATTCGCCTGTGCGATACCTTGTTGACTGGAAGCGGTATAAATAAACGGACCTTTCAGCGCATCACTGATATTGTCCGTAACGGTAACGATACCTGCTGTTAGTTGACCGGCTGTGGGATTCCCTGTATAGACCAGCGCACACTCGTCATTTGGTTCCGTGTTGAGATCAGCGGACATTGGGCTACGATAAATTTGATACTGCCACGCAGTTGTTAATCCTGCCGGGATCGTGAAAGTCAGAGACACGTTTGTAGCGCCACCTGAACTGTTCGAAACAACAATACGCTGAGAAGGCGCACCAAGGATCAAGTTATTATTGGCGTCTGTATAACCAAAAAGAATACGATAAGCAACCTGTGTATTATTCGTGAACCAACCTGCACCTGTCGTACTACCTGCTCCGTCCAGCCCAGCTGGCGCACCAGAAAAAGTAATGGCACCCGTTAATGTCGAGAGTTTCTTCTGCCCCGTATTCGTAAGGAAATAGATGTTCTTATTGGCCTGGAAGGAACGAGGTACAAGCGCATTATCCGGTTTGGTATACGATCCTGAATAAGCTACCCACGTACCAAAACCATCGGAGTCATATTCCAAAGAAGTTCCATTATGAATGATGATCCGGTTTTGAAAATTATAAAGTTGATCCGTAGTTGCCGGAAGAACGGTGCCGAAAGGATTGACACCTCTCCGTTGTTCTACAACGCTTGGGCGAGGGAATACAACATTCAAAGCCTGAATCATTGCTCCTTGCGGAACTTCTGACAAAGGATTGGGATATGTATATAAACCTTTAGGTTTGAGCGAGAGAACTTCCTGCTCAGACAAAGGTTGATTTGACCTTTTAGTCATGACTTACCAACCCCAAAGTCTATTTCTGATCGGAATCTTCCGAGGACTTCCTTCGACACGAGGACTCAATATCGTCATCAGGTCTTTCTTCATACCTTCAGCCATAGCTTGCATTACTTGAAACGCCGGATCTCCGGTGTATTGCAGAATGCGAGCCGCCGTCAGAGTTTCGAGAAGACGGTGACACTCGACAGGAATTTGCGGGATTGGAGAAAAGTTTGCTTCACTTACCCAATCGCCAACTGAAAGACCCGAAGGTAAAGCGTTAGTAAAAGTAAGCACAAAACCTGAAATATTAGTGATTGTCGCGTTGTCAACTCTCGATTGGAACGGGGGTAAGGAATTGATTATATCGAATTGAGTATTGGTAGTCCAAGATGTCGGAGCAAAACTTAATGTGACCGTTTTAGCAACCGTATTAAAGGAAACAACTTGTCCAGCGTTACCTGCTGTATCCGTGGTACAGAGCGTATTCGGACGACGAAAGTAAAGCATCCGAACAAAAGAATAATTGCCCGACCCAAGAAGATTACCGAGGACCAGTATGATGTTGTCGTCCTGCGGATAAAACCCAAATTGATACGGGGCATAGGCCCACGATGATTTTAGATCTTCAGGATTAATATAATTGAGAAGGACTTCTGTATTTTGATTCGTCAAAAGACAAACGTCTCGTAATTTTGTACCAGTTGCACGTTGCGGAATCGTGTAGGAAGATTGACCATTCACAAAGGTTTGGTCTTCAATCGTAACGAAATATTCTCCCTTAACAGACTCGATATAAGGGAGTATCACGCCTTGAAGTTCTTCAGACGCAATACGAACGATATCAGTATCCGTTAAAAGATTCTGATTGCTGGCATTCATGGAACGCTGCTTGACGGAAGTCAAAAGCGCATTGACGCTATAATCTATGCTCATAGTTTACTTTCCTTCTGATTTGACTACTATAGGTAGGCGAAACTGTACAAAAGTAAACTTATTTCAAACCTTTTTTCTTGTTCACTGCAGCCATAACTTCGTCAGGAAGACCGGATTGATTGTCTTCTGGGAGGGCACCGGATTCATCGGCAGATCCAGCTTTGTCCAACAACTTGCTCAGAATTTCTGGGTCCAGATCCCCTTCGTTGGCTTCCATATCAGCGGATTCGCCTTTCTCTTCTTCCGGCGAACCTTCGGGACCTTTCGTAATGTCCATGTGCATTGCCGCCATTTTGGGGTGAATACGGTTGGCTTCGAGGCCGTCCATTTCATCCACAATTTTCTGTAGAACTTGTTTTATCATGTCTACGTCTTGGGTTTCGTCACCGTGCTGCATATCTGGTTCTCCCACAGGACCTCCGTCTGCAAAGCCTTCTGTTCTATGGCCCAGCATGTCAAATTCGTTATCGTTGTTACGACCGAAATTTGTGTTAGCGCGTTTGATCTTAAATGAATCCATATTATATCTCCTTAAATTTTATTGGGCGGGGAATAGGTATCTTTTTCGACAACTTGAATATTTTCTTCTGTGATACCAGAAGAAACCAACTGCGCTTTCTGCCAGTCGGCGTCAACCGATAATGAATGACAAGAATAATCTACCCATACACCGGCAATTTTTTGTTGCAAAACAAACATGATTTCTCCTTATCGTATCCGAACAGCCGTAATCCGACCAGCCGCTTGGGGTGTTGCTATAGTGTAAGACGAAGTATATTTCAGGTAGTAGGTCGTTGTGCCAGAAAGTTGAACATGTTTGGACATCACACCCACAAATGCTGCACCTGAAGCGGCGTTTTGTGGCACACATGAATTTTGTGTATCACCGTCCGTCAAACCCGAACCTGAATTACCGCTCGTAGACGAAACACCGGCTGTTACGGTCGAAACAGTTGCGCCGTTTTGGATTTGAGATATTTGTACAGATACAAGCCAGTCGCCAGCTGTGAGGGATATTGATGCTAGGTCGCCGTACTGTCCGCTCGTTGGAAAGTTCGTAAAGGAAGCGGATGAGGTTACAACTTCGCCGACAAAGCCGGAGGCAGCGCTGTCATTTGTGGTGGTTCCCTTTATCGAAACCCCAGTACTCGCAAAGGTCGCTACATTCGCACCGTTCGCGGCAACTCCCATGCTGTTCGCACCAATTCTGTAAAGACCAGTATCAGAATCACTAATAAAAGTAATACCAGGAACAGACACCGTTCCGTCAAGAATTTGAATACAATTTGTTTCGATTCCAAAAGAAAGAACGCCATTCGTTGCGAATAATATTTCATTCGCAGATGTACGGTACATTCCTGTGTCGGTGTCGCTCGCAAAAGAGTGAGATGGCGCTCCGGCGGTGCCGTTCGCTCCCAAGAAAGGAAGCGTAGAAGTCAGAGCAGTCGTACTAATGTCGAATCGAAGAACTCCATTCGTAGCAAAACCAAGATCATTGGCCCCAACATCATACATTCCAGTATCGGAATCACCCGAAAAAGAAACAGAAGGAGCAGCAGCCGTACCATTCTGTCCTAAGAAAGGAAGAGTGGAGGTAAGAGCAGTTGTGCTAATATCGAAACGAAGAACACCGTTAGTTGCGAAACCTAAATTATCACCGGCTTTATTGTACATTCCCGAATTAGAGTCGTTTATAAAGGAGAATGTAGGACTCGATATAGAACCGTTCCCAGATTGGATCACAAGGTCTGCGGTCAAGATACCCGAAGCATCCGTTGTGATATGCGAAGTACCGCTTACTGCATTTGTAGAAGTCGCGTAGAATGCTAGTTGGTATTGTGTACCACTATTGACGGTACCCGTACCGGAAACATTTTGGAAAGTTGGAAGCGCACCGGCGCCATTTGATGTAAGAACTTGTCCACTTGCTCCGACACTTGCCAAAGACTGTAATGCGCCGGTAGACGTTGTTCCACCTGCGATCAAGGCATAGGTCGTAAACGAATTAACACTTGTACCACCATTCGCAACTGGTACAGTGGAGATGTTTAGGGTTGTACCTGTTTTGGAAAGACCTGTACCGGCGGTATCAATTTTTGTACCAAGCTGGGTCTGAATGGCAGATGTAACACCCGACGAATAACCGAGTTCAGTATTTGTAACGGCAGAAACTTCTATAAAACCAGTTGAGGAATTGCTCTGAAGCGCTCGACTTGTGGTGAGCGGAGCAAGTTTGGACAGGGCAATTGCTGCCGACGTGTTGATGTCCGCATTGACGATGCCATTCGACAGATTTAGTTTACTATAGACAATAGCCGCCGCTGTGTTAACGTCCGCGTTGACAATACTATTCGCAAGATTAAGTTTGCTGTAGGCAATCGAAGCAGCTGCATTAATATCGGCGTTTACAATTTGACCCCAACCAGACAGTAGGAAATTAGCCGCGCCTCCTGCATCAGGAATCGTGTAAGTTCTGGATGCGGCAGGTGCGGGAGAATTTATTGTTACGGTATTTGTCGTTCCTAATATGATCTGATTACTGGTAGCCGAGTTTAAAATTTGGCTGCTTACAAATAAAGTTGTCCAGGGAGCCGAAAGGGCACCCAAACTTTTCGAAGTTGTCTCTGGTCTTAAATCCGATGTGCTGAAACGATACTCTTCTGCACCGGCTATCGACAAACTTATAACACTCGATAGAGACTTATACCATCCGAAGTTTGTTTGACTTGAGAAATACAGACTTGGGGAAGCAGCAGTTCCATCCGAGATACCTAAACGATTTGGTGCTTGTATTCCTTGAACTGCGCCGGTCGGGAAAAACGTCAGACCAGTTATTCCTCCGCATTTTATATCGCCTTGCGAAGCATTGAAATTTATGATCGGAGTCGCAAATCTTAAATCAATGATAACGGGATGCCCGTCTCCTGGTTTCCCAAATAGATACATTCCCGCAACAATACCATCTGACGTGAAAAATTCCATTTCGCCAGCCGATGTACACGAGATAGATCCACCGATTGTATTATTCGTGTAATTAAACCAACGGATTGCACCTTGGCTGGCATATAAGTCAACAGTACCAGAAGTAACGATAGAATTGGCATTTTGAGCCGCATCAATCGCATTTCCTGCCGCAGTAAAAGCCTGTCCCGAATCGTTTAATGAAGTCGAAGCCGTTTGGAAGTATCCATCACCAGATCCTTGTAAAGTCCCACGTTGAATACGGTAGTACGTTGCTTGGGAGACAGCTGTCCAACTAATCTGAACAGTGTGGTTCGATCCGCTAACGACAACGACGGCTTCCGGGGAAGGAGCACCAATAAAATTCTGTCCGTCGAACGCATAAATTTTGTAGTAATACGTGTTTGTGGCGAGAGTCCCACCTGTCGTAGGAGTAAATGTTGATCCGGTTATTGCATCCATGCCTACGGTTAATTTATTGTACGAAATAAAACGCGATGTTGATAAATAGTTTTTAAGAACGCCACCTACACTATCTCCATATTGACCTGATCCAATTCGGTACCGGCCTGAAGATGGTTCTTGTGCAAACGCCATAGAAGGAAGCGAAACTGTTCCATTTACACTTTGAGAAACCGTGGTGTTTCGGAATTCGAGAACTCCGTTTCCGACTCTGAATTGTTCTACTCCATTGGACGTAACACCAACTTGATTGCTGCCAACGGAAAATAAACCGCTGGTTGTTTCGTCGGAAAAGTTTAAAGAAGGAAGAGCCGCACTACCGGGGGCTAGCGACAGGGCGCCAGTGAGGGTTCCACCGGATAACGACAATTTATTATTAAGTTGAGTTTGGATGGAGGACGTTACACCGTTCACATAACTAATTTCGGTAGAAGTTGTTGCTGACGAAACTAAACTACCGATTGCGTCGGTTACTACTGCACGTAAGGGAGTAAAAGTACCTGTTCCGGCAATGGGAACACCATTAAACACGAGTTCATTCAATGCGTTTACAGATAGATCCAAATCTGCCGTATCACCAGCATTTCTCCATTTAACTCCTTCGGTATTTCCCATTCGGAGGATACCAGATAGTGCGGGATGGACGGCCCGTGATCTGTAGTAAAGAGACTCGATGCCAAAACTCGCGCCAAAGTCTAGTTCTGCCGAGAGTGTAAAACTCCCACCGGTTTTTTGTAGCGCACCCGCAGCAATAGCAACAAGATAGGAATCAAGATTTGATCCCCATCCAACTTCGTTCGTCTCTGGTATGATATATGTACTGCCGTTAAATGTAACTAAGAGTGACATTAGGTGTACTCCATAAATGGAACTTTAAAATGTGCCTCCCCCACGCACTAAGTCGTGAGAGAGGACTTTGGGATTAGATTATGAAGCTGCTCCGTAGTTGATGGCGACTTGTGTTCCATCGCTACCCGCAGAGAACGGCGTCAGGGTAACATTGGTGAGGGCTTCGGATATTTGCATACCGTTTGCCGTAACACCTGGTTGAACAGCGGTAATAGTGGTAACTCCGAGCGAAGAAGTGGCCGTAACGATACCGATCAAGGCAGGAGTCGCATTGATGGCAGCAGCAATGTTCGCAGCTTGAACAGCGACAGTGGCGCTAATATTAAATTCACCATTTGCAGCAATAGCACCAGAGGTCTTCGCTGTAAGCGTAACGTTCGCAACCGACGCGGTTTCGTTATTGACAGCACTACCAGTCGAAGTAAGAGTAGCCGACGCTTGAACAGATCCTACCGATATTTTGGTAAAAGACAGTTGCGCTCCATCCACCATATCCGAGATCATTTTCTGCAAGCCTTGGTCGCTAACATGTTGTGTAGATACGCTCATTTGAAGATATGCAGAATTCATCGTAACAGCAGAATCGGGAACAGCCATGAGTATTTTAACGAATGACATTTGAGTTTCCTTTGAAGATGTAATAGTAGCGGTGGCACATTAATCTAGCTACCTTGGGACGTGTAAAGTGTGGCGGTTTAAGGAGAGCCGCCGTCCTTTTTGAAACTATTAGACGAGTGAAATGTTGAAGATTTTCACCGAACGTGCTGGCAGCGTACAGAAGATCTGCTGATTGGTCCAGAGACGCAGTTCGTAGGCGTTGAAGCCAGGAACGTACTGGAAGAATTCGTCAGAACCCATAACTTGCGGCATGAACTCGATGTCCATGGAACCGATACGTTGATACGTGTCGAACGGGAGAATGAAAGCATCTCCTTCTTTCACATACAAGCTCGGCGTGATGTTCATCGTGCCATTTTGCGAGTAGAACGTAAGCTTTTCGGCTCCGTTTTCCATCTGGGTTTTCTTGTAGCTTGAGTCGAACCGACGCGCACCGCTTTGGCTGGTGACGAGATTCGCCCACACTTTCGGGTTAACAAGCACATCGACCGCAGTATCCAAACCACGACCAACGGCGGTAGCAACGGCGTTCTGAAGGGACAAGAACGTAAGTTTGCCAGCGGCATTGTCGATGACGTTAGATTTCCACAGGTCGTACACAGCCGCGCTGATGTTGAAGAGCGTACCAGTGTTCGTGAGGATCTTGTCGATACCGGTCATTTCGTTTCCGAAGGCGGAATTGAAATAGATGGTCAAGGCGGTAGGAACCGTCACCACAAGAGCGTGGAGAGCAGCAATTCCAGCAGCCGAACCACTGACCGTGAGAGTACGGAGGGTGGGGTTGACAGCGGTGATCGTAAACACGCTATCTGAACCTGAACTGACGAGCGTAACCGAGTTGTAGAACTGAACTTGGTTGTTCACAGTTCCAGCCCAGATACCATCTGACCAAGATTGCTGCGTAAACGCAACAACTTCGACAGTGGCGCTAGTCGCCGAAGAACCCGTGAGAGCCGTGGTTCCGAGGCCCGTGCCTCCATACAACGCAGCCAATTCCACACGTTTGGACATGGAGTCGATCATACGCTTGGTGATAAGTTTCGTCGCAGACAAGAAAGCCGCGCCGCTACCCAATGATTGCGACAGGGCATCGTAGGCGATCTGAGAGACGAGGGTGATCTGAGCGGGACGAACCTGCGCGTCCGGGACGTTCAAGCTGATCGGGCCGTTCAACGCATAGTTACCGGCGTTGTTCGCGGCATAGGTGAAGCCAGCTTCGTCCGAAAGAATGACGGGAGTGTGGAACGCATTACCGACGAGAGTAGCTTTGTCGAATTCTACGTTCTTGAGGATTACGCGGGATTCCGGGATAGCGTCTTGAATACCTTTAGTATTATAACGCTCCTTAAAATCTCCGATGATTGAAGATGGGATTGTAGCGGCCATTGTAAGACTCCTTGAAATTATTTAGTTTTTATTTTGCTTCTGAGACATTACGGATTAGTCGATAGGTTATGCAGTTGGTGGGTGGTTCTGATGGTTACACCGTCGTATGCGCCTTGTGACTGATCTTTTACTGCCCTCTTTCGAGGCCGTCCATCCAATTAAGGGTAGGAGGATTTAAATGGTTGCAGGGGTTGGAATTGCACCAACTGTTTCCACGTTATGAGCGTGGCGAGATACTGGTTCTCTACACCTACGAAATTGTGCCTGGACAGAGGGTTAATACTGCCCAGGACTTATCAAGAAACTATGCCTTGTCGGGTAAGTCTCGAATTGCGAATAATTATTCGTGAATTGCGAATTATTGGAACTTCGCACTTATCTCATGTTCGAGTTCGCTCATGATTTGGTTCCAAGCATCTGGATCACTTACAGGCGTATCTGCAAGAATAACGTCGTCTACAATTGTAAGCTTAAACAATTGAAAGCCGCCATTCTTTGCTCGCATGTAATACGCATCGGCTGTCAAACCTTTTTTCTTAGGGGCTTCGGCTTTCTTATGGTCGGCCATGATTATTCTCCCCGCTCGGCTTTGGCCGCTTTGTCGATAGATTTCCAGAAGTCATTGGAGTTCTTCCAAGTTTTCTTCGGCTTGTCATCTCCGACACCTTTCGCGCCTTGTCCGCCTTTGAGAGGATCTTTAATCTGATTGAGATGGTATTGACGAAGGGCTTCTACACCTTCGGGACCAATTAATTCAATCAACTGTTCTGCCGTAGCGCCGTTTACGATTCCTTTTACTTCGCCACGGATGTCTGCTTCAATGACACCAGCGACATCTTCAAAGGAAAGCAATTCACCAGTCTTCTGTTGAACCACTTCGAGATACTTCGCCATCTTGGCGACAGTGAAACCGTTTTTCGGGAGCGCCGGATGGGCTTCAAGAGCGGCAATGGCTTGAGAGTGCATTCGCTGTTCGAGAGCTTGTGCTTGTTTCGTCAGTTTGTCTTGACGAACACGTTCTTTCTCGGTCGCTTCTTTGGCTTCAAACTCTTTGAGTCGGCTTTGAGCTTTTTCAAGCTCTACTTCTCGTGGGTCGCGCAGTTTATCCTGAATATCTCTAGCCACTTCGTCATACGAGAATTTCTTCGGGTCGATTCCTGTCTTTTCTAGGAACTCTCTCGGATTCTCTTTCGCCATCTTGAAGAAACGCATGGCTTCTTTACGAGCTTGGGCGGCTTCTAAAAATTTCTTATCGGCACCCTTTGATTTTTCGATCATGGCTTTCAGAGTCGTTTCATCATACTCAGAATCGCCAACTTTGATCTTTTGGATAACGGCTTTCTCAGCAGCGCTATCAACTTTGATCTTATCAGCCGCGCCTTTATCAACTGGGGCGCCAGCTTTTACATCAACGGGAGCTTTTGCGGAATTTACGTCCGTATTCACCGCAGGTTTTGCGGAGTTTACGGCTGGTGCTGCGGGTGCTACTGGTGCGGCTGGGACGATTGGGGCATCCATGTTATTTCTCCTTTAACCATCCACATTGAATCGTGGGTAGGTGGGTTCCTCGTGAAATTTTACAGGTAGCCGATGTTTACGATGACATCATTGGCTGTGGGAGCAGTATTATCATTGTCGGCCACAAGGGTCGATGCACGAATACTGATGCCCACTAAAAATTGAATCCCGTCTGTCACCGGAATAACTATCGTTGACGTGGGCGGAATAAGATACGTGCGCATGGGAACGTCGGACGCAGTAGGCGCAGTGGCCTTATCGTAGATCTTCAGATAACGAATCGCCGCATTGGCGTTCGATACTGTGAGATCAAAAATCCCGCCAGCAAATGCTTTGACTATCGAACCAGTAGTTTGAACATTAATGTTTCGATAGGTGAGAAGGGGAAAGTTTCCTGAGAATAAGTTTGACATTTTGATCTCCTAAATTATTGACCCGGCATGGGTGGGTGACTTGAGGCCATCATCTGAGCATTCGCGGCTTTGTTCATTTCTGGACTTCCAGGCGGCATCTTCGGCATTCCAGGCTGTGAAACTGGCGGTGGTCCACCGGGTTGAGGAACCTTGGCTAAACCTGGGATATTTGGCGCTCCCGGCATTTTAGCCCCTGTAGGATTCTCTTTCCCTGGCGCAGCACCGGGATTCCCGGCAGGAGGCGCTCCACCCGGCATTCCCGGCATACCAGGAGGCGGCGGAGGTGGAGGAGGCGGTGGAACTCCCAAAGCGGCACCAAGACGGGGGTCCATCATGCTCCACATATTCATGTGTTCCAAAATGTGTGCGGTAACAACAAGCTTGACCGGGTTGTTAGGATTGGGATCATCCCGGACTTCCGGCGAGTTCAACAAGACGACATGCTCACGAATGTGGAGCGGATGATTGTCAGTGGACATGGCTTTGACAGGCTTGCCGTTCTGCAACTGTTCGTTCTCTTCCTTGACTTGCATCACCATTGCGTTCTCATACTGATACACTGGTTCAAGTTGGCCTGTCATCAGAACATTGAGATATTCTTCTTTGGTGGCAAGACCGGCCTGGACGAGATCCTGTGCGACTTGGATACGACCGGCAAGGGTCTGCGTCAAAGGATTACCAGTTTCAACAATCACGCGATCAATGTCGGCCAATTCTTTACTGGTGAACTGAGCCGCTTGAGCTTTATTCGCCACGCCAGAGATAAGAATCATCCGAGGGGTTGTGGCGTACGTTTTCAAGATGTCAATGATACCTGTCCAAGTGTCTTCGATAAGACCATTGTAGGACCGAGAAAGAGGGCTGATAAAGGTGAGAGCTTGGGAGGCCACAAAGGCGAGTGCCGTGCCGCTCTTGAGGTTGGCTTCGGGATTTCCTTGGATGGTATCATTCACACCGGAAATTTGAGCCATCTTCTTTTCCAAATACTCAATCCAGTTGAACACTTCTTGTTTGTTCATCAAAAGATTGAGAGCTTCTGGCTTGGCACCCTGCGTCACCGCAGAGTCGTAATAGATGGCGTTAAGACCTTCGGTAAGTTGGCTTAGCGAGATGGCCGCATCACGAGGGATGAGAATATTCTGTACACCAAAAGCAGCTTGATTAGTGCAGATAGCAGAACATAGAGCATTATATACTTTTTGTATCGGAAGAAGATCCATCGACACTGAGTACGAAAACGGGCTATCAATTTGGTCATCGGCAGAAATCCTCGAAATGGGCGTACGTTTGTACGGAAGATCTCCATCGAATAAACAAGTGTTGGAGTCCAAAAACAAAGTCATGCGACCATTCGGCATAGAAGCCGACTTGTCATGATAAAAGGTGTACAACGGAATGAGATCGTCGTTCTCTTCGTTGATAATATGGCCAAGACGATGGCGTTTTACTTCGGGGGCAACCGACATCCCTTTGATCTGGTCCGCATAAAGAGGGAAACGCGCTACAAGATCCCAACGGTTCTCATATTTCCGTAAAATTTTCCACTGGCACGATTTATAGTCACCTTGTGCGAAGTCAAAGATAACATCCAGCCAATTATAAACGCTGGTTTTAAAGTCACCGGCTTTCGTTTTATTACCAGACGAATCAGCGGCGTAGTTCTCACCGATGGAGGCATCCCACTCACGAGCAATGTAAGCGGCTCCCAAGACGAGAGCTATTTCGGTTGAAGCTTCAAATTGTTTATCGAGGTTCTTCTCTTTTTCCAAATAACGGAGAATGTTCTTGCAAAAGTTTACTTGAGCTTGAGATTTATAGTCCGTATTTGTTGCAATCGGTTCAGGAGCGACACGCTGTGTAGTGACGAGCGAGAGGAGATGGCGAAGAATGGCCCGGAAATGATTTATGTTAAGGCGCTTAAAACCATCCGCACCAAAGGTGGGAAAAGCATAGTTGGTTTCATTGACCAGATAATAGTTGTAGTAAAGATCACGGGCTGTGAGCCAACGACCGGACATATCAATGTACCTGTCGAAAGAAGATACCTTTTGCGACAAATACGAAATCAATTTGATTACGTCTGTTTCTTGTGCCCAATAATGGTCAAAATTATGTTGTTTGTCCAAGAGATTATCCTTTTAAAATTTGGGCTGGAACATCTTTTTTACGATCTCGTCTTGCGGTTGCGGAAAATACGTCGGTACTGCGTTATTCGGAAACATCGTAGTCGCAACATTTAATTTGTACAGCGGCGGAATTGGGTTGGAATTTTGGAGTGACGGCATTAAACCGGCAATCAGATACACGAGTGCGTCGATGAAGTCGTAATGCCCCAGTTCTTCGCTTCTTGCGAATTCTGAGTGGCCGTCCTTCCAGATGCCAAACTCCAATGACGCTATAAGCATCTTGCATCGCGGGTGGATAATGAGCTTTCCATCGTTTACCCATTTTCTTGCCTGGCTAACCATCCACTCTTTGCCTTTTCTATTTTCTCCGCTTCCCGCATTCTTAGTGATAGGAGCAAAAGGAAGCTTATGTAAACGGGCAAGATCAGCAACCAAATTGAGGTTATTGTTATCGCTAATACGGCGGATGCGAGTTTTATTAACGGTTGTGTATTCACTTTCCAACTCTTTTATCTTCTTGGCGAGAACTTCCGTTGTAAAATCGTTCTCTTTTAAGGCGTACTCGTATTCTATAACCAACTGGGCTTTCTGAAAGTCATGATACCCAAGAATGAAAGCCGTAAAGTCTCTGTATCCGATGTCCAGTCCTTCAACAAGGTGATAGAACTGAAAATAATCGTCCTTCGCTACTTCTTTGACGTTCTCCGTTGTTTGTTTCCATTCAGGGATAATTTGTAGTTCTTCTTCAACCACAAACTCAGCCATGTACTCCCGACGAAAGTAGGTGGACTCTTTTCCACCGCTAATCTTCGCGGCAATCTTGTTAATTTCTTCTTCGGAGTATCCGGCGTCATAAATTGTAAAGTGGGAGTAGGCCCCAACTGCTTTTGCATCGGCTGCGTAGCGCTTAAACGGATGATCTGGCGTTGTCGGCGGCGTACTGGGTAAAATTATTTTCTTGTTCGGATTCTTGCTGCTAAGAAGCTGGGGCATTGCAACGCCGTGAATAACGTCATCGACTTTATCAATCTGGGCGGCTTCGTCCAGGATAAACAGATCTGACTTATTTCCTCGAAGGTTATCGAACTGACCGTTATTAGCTCCACAGAGTTTAATGTAGCTACCATTTGGGAATACCCATTTACTTTCAAGTTGTTTCCAGGTGGGTCTTATCTCTTCCGGGCAGTCTTCGAGGATTTGGCGGAAGATCGGGAGCAAGAAGTCCCGGAGCGCGTTTTGGTACGGCGCACCGAAGTGGACTTGGAAGTTGATGTGGCGGATCGCAGCCTCGATTGCAATAACGCCCATAACGTACGTCTTCCCCAGGCGGCGAGAGCAGTTGACAACATAAATTAGTTCGTTTGACGCTTGAATATCATCATAGATTTGTTTCTGAGCTGGCTTCAGCTTATACTTGAGGCGTCCCTGGCTCCACGCTAGGTCCGTTACTGCCTTCGGGATTTGGTTGGTATCCATTCTTTTCTATCTCTTGGAGCAGCTTTAAAGTTTCTTCTGCTGCGGCCTTGGATTCTTCGGGAGTCGTCTTCTCTGGCGCCATCTCAACAGGTTTCTTGGTCGGTTCAAAGTATTTAAGCAGGTTGGTCCAGATCTCAGCCGCCTTTTCGGGATTACTCGCTTGAAGGAAATTGGCTATTTCAACAAGTTTGTCTACAGGGTGCGTTCGCCACTTGCCCAAAAGCCGATCTTTGACGTTCGGATGCGTTTTCTTTCCGAGTGATCCTTTGGGTCTGCCACCGGGATTCAAAGATCCGCTTTCTTTTTGATCTTTCAAAACCTGTTGGGCCGGTGTGAGCGGCTTATTGTGGTTGTCCAGTCCCATGTTGTACGCTCTCCCGTGGTTTACGAATCTTTTCGAACTCAAGAGCCATGTGGGCCAGAAGAAGGAAGAGTTCTTTTCCCTCTTTTACGTCCCCAATCTCATGAGGGTTGTTCACAATGTAAAGCACGGCAAAGAAATCACCAGCAACGTCGTTAAGCGACACTGAGGCGGTTTTGGCGGAGGGATCAGCCATCAATTCTGCCAATTCAGCCATCACTTTCTTCTCAATCCAGGCTTGTGCGCGTGGAATGATAAACCGACGTTCTATCCAACTCGGGCGCTGATGTAAGCGGTAGTTGAACAGGAACGTGTAAAAGGATTTCAACGCTAGAATGTTGTTTACAGAAACGGATACGCCAAAAGAGAGAGACATTATTTCCCCCTAAAGACAAGTTTCTTCATGTCTGCCAGATGAGCGCGTGTCGCTTCAAGAGTACCGGCTATCTTCGCATCTGAATCCGTTTTAACGCCGTGTTTATCTAATGCCTCGGCAAAAGCCGCTAGGAACATTGGAGACGTTGCGGCGGAAAGGCGGAGAGTGGGACGCTCGATAGTCGCAAACTCGCTCACCTCTTTAAAGATCACTTCCATAGGCTGAACCATATAGGTTTTCCCGTTGGAACGTGACCACATATTTATAGACAACCCACCAAAACACGGCTCTTGGTAGATAGATACTCTCATTTCAGATTCGAGAGACATTATTTCGGCTCGAACAGTTCTTTGAGCGTCATATAAAGAGCCTTTGCTTCTTCGAGAGAGAAATGAACCGTTTCTCCGGTGGGTAAGAACACTTCAATTTCAAGTTTCATAAGACCTCCTCAAGCCTTAGTGATTTGCAAATTGCTAAATGGAGCGAGATGTACCTCTGTACAAAGGCGGCTTCTATCCTCTCGCAAGGTGGGACTTGAAACCATTCAATGATTTATAACAAGCGGTAAAAAGGGGGGATACGTTATAAAAGGTCTAAATCTATTTTGTCCCGTTTGCACTCGGCTACAATATCATTGTACCGGGCCTGGGAACGGACAACATCTTCGCGGCACGACTTCATCCACCACCCTTCGACGGGTTGATTCTTTGCTGCGCTTAGGAGACGCTCATTCGCTCGTTTAAGGGACTGAAGAGCGCTTCTCACTTCGTCAAGTCGAGCCTTCAACCCCTTGCGTCGCTTTCGCTTCTGTAGGGGTCCTCGGTGGGAAGCCCTCGGTTCTCCGGCTCTCTCTATTTTAATCTGCTTCGGCGTGGTCCAATTGTCCTGACGGCCCACTTAATTTACTCCGTTCTTCTTTTCGTAGCTGCGATAGGCACCAAGTCCAAGGAGTCCAAAGCAAAGAGTCTCCAAGAGGGCGGTGTTGATGACGGGTAGCTCAGGAGCCTTCCCATACTTCAAAGTCCACACCAGCACAATGACAGGCTGCGCCAGTACGGTGTAGGAGAAGCCAAGCACCCCCACCCATCCAAAGGCAGGACGCCAGCAAGACTTGAACCAATTCTCAGATTTGGCCTCTTCCGCATTCACGGCGGATTGAGCCGCATCGGAAGCCCCCAACACGGTCATAATGTGGTCCTCGTGATCCATTAAGGCTTTCTGGGCAGCAGCTTGCGCCTCAGCCTTCTTTACTGGATCTGGGATGAAATCAAGGACTTTACTTATAACGGGGGAAAGCAGGTCAAAGGGAAACATTTAATCCTCTACGAATGTGGCGCCAAAGAACTCCCATACTCGGATCACCCACATGGGGGCATACACCTTGTATATGGAGCGGCTGACAAACATCTTACCGGAACGATATTCGAACATTAAAACCCACGGGTCTTGATGCCATACTCAATCGTTGTCACCCTGGCTTCAAGGTCTTGGATGCGCTTCTTGGCCTCTTCGGGAAGGCCGTACTGCACCCCCTTATGGGCATGGGCGGTATCCCAGCTTTCTTTTGCCAGGACGAAGCCAAGCACGGCTACGCTGCCGTAGGCCATGGCTGCGCTGTGTTGCAAGGCGCCAAGGGATAGAAGCACCATGGACACCAGATGCGGGAAATATTTTTCAATCTGCATGTGATAAGCCCTCCTCAAGGGCGGATTATACGATATTTACTGAAAATATCTGAAAATCAGTAAAATGGTTCGTATGTGTGAGGCAATACTATGGTTTTTCTATAACCCCTAAGGGAACGACCATACTCCCCACCCTACTACTCACTTGAACTTTAGATA
>JAYVUF010000218.1:0-2854 GCA_043788135.1 Actinomycetes bacterium | reverse complement strand
GACTATGGGCGCGCGACCTATAGCAATTATGGATCCGCTGCGCTTTGGTCCCGCTGACGCCGTGGACACTCGCAGAGTTTTGCCGGGAATTGTTGCCGGCGTTGGGGGTTACGGCAATTGCTTAGGTCTTCCAAATATTGGTGGCGAAGTCGTATTCGACGCTACCTATGCGGGAAATCCACTGGTTAACGCGCTCTGCGTGGGTGTCATGCGCCACGAAGATATCAAGTTGGCTACCGCGCACGGGACTGGCAACTTAGTTGTGCTTTTTGGGGCCAAGACCGGAGGCGATGGAATCGGTGGAGTATCGGTGCTCGCCTCTGAAACTTTTGCATCAGGTAAAACTGCCAAGCGTCCCTCGGTACAAGTGGGAGATCCATTTGCCGAAAAAGTTCTCATTGAATGCTCGCTCGAAATCTTTGCCGAGGATTTAGTAATAGGAATTCAAGATCTTGGCGGGGCAGGACTTTCGTGCGCGACTAGTGAACTTGCATCTGCTGGATCTGGTGGAATGTCGATTCAACTTGAGAAGGTTCCTCTGCGCGATCCTTCGCTCTCCCCAGAAGAGATATTGATGTCAGAATCTCAGGAGCGTATGTGCGCGATTATTGCACCTTCAAAGTTGGCACGTTTTATGAAAATTTGTAAAAAATGGGATGTTACTGCGACCGTGATTGGCACTGTTACGGATGGTACACATCTAGAGATTACATTTAATGGCGAACTGATTGTGGACGTTCCACCTCGAACAGTTGCTCATGATGGACCGGTCTATAACCGTCCGATTGCAAAACCTGCTTACTTAGATTTGCTTACTCCAACCCGCCTTCCTGCTCTTGATAGTGCAGAGGTAATAATGTCCGAACTACTTGCGCTTATATCTTCGCCCAATATTGCTGATAAATCATGGGTAACAGATCAGTACGATCGTTATGTACAAGGTAATTCGGTATTAGCTCAACCAGAAGACTCTGGAATGGTTCGCATCGATGAGACCACCAATCTAGGAGTAGCGATTTCAACCGATGCCAATGCGCGCTGGTCATATCTCGACCCATACAACGGAGCAAAGCTCGCGCTGCTTGAATCATGTCGCAACATTGCAACGACCGGTGCGAAGCCACTTGCCGTAACTAATTGCCTTAATTTTGGCTCTCCTGAAGATCCAGGTGTGATGTGGCAATTTGCCGAGACCGTGCGCGGGCTTGCCGATATTTGTTTAGAGATGGGTCTGCCTGTTACAGGTGGAAATGTTTCGTTTTATAACCAGACCGGTAGCGTGGCGATTTTGCCCACTCCCGTGATTGGTGTGCTTGGAGTCATTCAAGATGTGAGGACCAGAACGAAGATGGGTATTCCTAAAGCAGGACTGCTCTTGCTCCAATTGGGAAATACTGGAGATAATTTCAGCGGTTCCGAGTGGGCGCATCTGCACGGTCAACTCGGCGATCACGCACCGACCCCTGATATTTCCGCAGAGCTCCGGTTAATCAACTTATTGCTCGAAGCCCAACCGCTTTTAGCCTCTGCCCACGATTTAAGCGATGGGGGCCTAGCAGCCGCGCTCACCGAGTCAACCTTGCGCCACAACATCGGAGCCACAATCGATCTACCAGGGGATAATGTTCCAGGTGGAGTCGCTGCCGGGCTGTTCGCTGAAACCCCAGGACGCGTTCTGATCTCCGTTGCTTCCGAGAACTTGGCTTCGCTCTTGGCGCTGGCTAAGAAATTTGAGGTTCCGGTTCATACCCTTGGAACTTCAGGGGGAGATTTACTCGTCATCAACGAGGCAAAGATCTCGCTCGCAGAGCTTCGCACCGCCCACACGCAAACGCTTCCCAAACTCTTCGGATAGGAGCTTTCATGGCGCGAGATCCTCTGGTTCTATCGCAGGTCAAAGCGCTCTTGAGTGAAATCAACCAGATGGCGCCGGGACATGCTGTCGAACTTCGGATTCCACCATATGCCGCCATTCAATGTTGCGAAGGTCCCAAGCACACGCGAGGTACCCCACCTAATGTTGTTGAGATGGGCTCCGATGAATTGATTGGTCTTATTGATGGTTCACTCAATTGGAGCGAAGGAATTTCCGATGGACGAATCACCGCAAGTGGTGAACGTTCAGATTTGTCGCAATTGTTTGAGCAGGCCGCTAGGACAATTAGGATTGCAGAGTGACACGGCGCCCAGATGGAAAACTCACCTTTGAAACTTTTCCCGGCGAAAAAGGACCACAAGATGAATGTGGTGTCTTCGGGGTTTGGGCACCTGATGAAGAGGTAGCCAAGTTAACTTTTTATGGTCTTTATGCGCTGCAACATCGGGGACAAGAATCTGCGGGAATTGCAACTTCAGATGGAAGTCGCATTGTTGTTTATAAAGATATGGGACTGGTATCCCAAGTCTTTACCGAAAATGATTTAGCGACACTTACCGGAAAATTAGCGATCGGACATTGCCGCTACTCAACAACTGGATCATCAACCTGGGCCAATGCGCAACCAACTTTACGTTCCACCGATCATGGAACTTTGGCCCTGGCACACAATGGAAATTTAACTAATACCGGTGATTTGGCAGAGACCTTGGCCAAGCTTGTTCCTAAAAACGACAACGGTATGAACGCTACAACTGATACCGAGATTATGACCGCCTTGATCGCGGCGCAAAAAGGGAAGAACTTTGAGAGCTCCGCTCTCGAAGTATTGCCATTACTCAAAGGCGCATTCTCTATAGTCTTCATGGATGAGCACACCTTGTATGCAGCCCGCGATCGCCACGGAGTTCGCCCACTTGTTATTGGAAAACTCGATCATGGTTGGGTAGTTGCATCCGAATCTGCCGCGCTAGATAT
>JAYVUF010000217.1:0-4745 GCA_043788135.1 Actinomycetes bacterium | reverse complement strand
GGTGCCGCCTTTAGCTCTTGCGGTGAGATCACTCGTGGAGTGCGCGCTCTTTAAATTCCACCCGTATTGCGAAAGCGAGATTGCCAGAAGGTGAGCTACCGCAGCATCGTAATTCCCTGCGTAAGCGCTATAAACCGAAAATCCGGTTGCCTTCACCTTGCGTCCAAGTACCGCACCAGCTTTGCGAGCCTCCTCTATAGAGCCATCACCGAAGCCCAAGATAAAAATACGGGTGCACTGCCCGACGCTGGTTACTGGTATTTCTATTAACTCTCCCGCTTTGCCTTTAAAATCTGGCCATTGCTCAAGAATCTCAATGTAGGAGATTTTGCTGAGAGTAAGAGCGTATTCACTGCTTGCCGTGGAATCTATCCACGGGCCCTGATCCGAAGAGTGGGCTGGTAAAACCAGCGCATCTAAGACCTCTAACTCAGTTAAAACAGATAAATTAGATAAATCAGATAAATTAGATGGATCGGAGCCGTCAAACCAGCCAACTATCTGGAAGGTGGGCTCCGGAAGGTGCATGGGTTCGGCGCTATTTCTTAACGAGAGCTACAGCTGCTTGAAGCGCATTACCTAGATTGGTGGCTTCCTCAACATTTAATTCAACAACTAGGCGGCCACCGCCTTCGAGCGGGATTCTCATAACTAGACTTCGAGCCTCCTTGGTGACTTCCATTGGACCATCGCCGGTACGTGGTTTCATGGCTGCCATCTAGAAACTCCCTTACTTAAATAACCGCTAGGAACGTAGGGAGAAGTATCTCGTATCAAGGGAGAGGTGGGAAATCGAGCGCCAGGAGCAGCCGCCTCTTACCTTGTTCTATGACCGTCCTAACCGCTTGGTGCGGAACTCCCAAGGTTATGGCAATTTCACTGGTTGCCATCCCCTTGGCATAGTGCAGCGAGAGAATGAAGCGTTCCTCTTCAGGCAAGCTTGCCATGAGTTCAGCGATAGACGGCACTGGCTCCATAGATAGCAGATTACTAGGAGGGAGAACAAAGTTGCACGGCAGAAGGCGATCCACGGCGTTCTTTCAGCCTTCAGTACCGACGGATCGACGCACTTTGATAGCGTTCTGCGCATGAGAAAAGGCTTTGGTAGTGGAGTTGCAACAATCGCTGCAAATGGCGACCTTCTGGATTGCTGGTTTCTTAAAGTTGGTCTCGAACCAATTGGATCACCAGCAGATAGATCCACACTTCTGGCGGCTGACTCGCTTCGCCAAGTCACCAGAGAGGCTGTTGATATAGAGATCGATTTGGATAGCGCTCCTACCAGCGCCGCAGATGCTTACCTCAGACTTCACCTGCTCTCTCACCGTCTGGTTAAACCACATGAGCAGAACCTCGATGGAATTTTTGGACTCCTAACAAATGTGGTTTGGACATCTGTCGGGCCTTGCTCTTTACATGGCTTCGAAGAAACACGAGCCCGGTTGCGAGCCGCATTTGGAAATCTAACCATCCTAAGCGTAGATAAGTTCCCACGCATGGTCGATTATGTGATTCCAGAAGGTGTGCGCATTGCGGATGCAGATCGAGTAAGGCTGGGCGCTTATCTCTCGTCCGGTACAACCATCATGCACGAAGGTTTCATTAATTTTAATGCCGGCACGCTAGGCAAATCTATGGTTGAGGGGCGCATCAGTGCTGGAGTTGTTGTTGGAGATGGAAGTGATGTGGGTGGAGGTGCCTCCATTATGGGGACACTAAGTGGTGGCGGTAAAGAGGTCATCTCAATCGGAGAACGCTGCCTACTAGGTGCCAATTCTGGGCTTGGTATTTCGCTGGGCAATGATTGCGTTATCGAATCAGGAACTTACATAACCGCTGGATCAAAGATCACCCTTCCAGATGGAGGCGTTGTGAAAGCCCGTGAACTTTCTGGCGCAAGTAATGTGATCTTTAGGCGCAATTCGCAGAGTGGAAACCTCGAGGTAGTTCCTAAAGTCGGTGGATGGGAAGGTCTTAATTCAATCTTGCATACGAATTAATAATTATTTGGAGCAATCTCAAACCAAGATGCTGGGATCCTCAGCCTGCTTTTAAACACTCCAACAGCTAGTTGAGCTGTAGCACCGGCACTTGAAGTTGCAGTGATTATCCTTGCACTATTGCTTGCGGTACGGGCGCTAATAGCCAGAGAATTTACATCCAGCAAATTAAATGCAGTTGCGACATCCTTCTGAATCAATACTCTCTGCCAATGCGCGTATTGTGGATTTAGAAAAATATCTAGACTCCAAGGATCAAGAACGTTGATCAAATATGGATAGGAAGTACCCCACACATCTGCACTCGATTGAGTCTGCCCCCCATCTGAGGAGAAAAAGTAAACTGATATGGGTTTGCCAAGGTATTCAATAACCTCTGCGTTCATCGAATCGGTCTCCGTCGCCGCAACTGCCAACTTCCAATTAACCCCAACAACTGGTTCAGATTCTTTGGCATAACCGATATACGCCTGATCGCTCGTGCTCCTGTATACATTGCATTGACAAGAGCTACGGAGTGTTAAATGCGCCAACCCATATGTTCGAGAAGCAATCACTTGAGCCGCTAGCGCTGCTGGAAGCCAGCTAGATGACATCTCGCCAATACCTAATACATACTGTTCTATCGTCATAGTGTCTGTGATTTCAATTTTGCCTGCAACAACTTGCAATCGGATCTGACCATACTTAAGTAAAATCGAACCGTTCGCCGACGCTAGTTTTACAACGGTAAACGGGTCTCCTCCTGCAGTTGCAGCATAAGCAGTAGTTCCCGTCCACGAGACGCTCCAAGAACTTTGTGCAGATAGTTGGCGAGAAGGAGCTGACTTGTTCGCTACCGTCGCAATGATTTTCTTTCCAACTATTGCAAACTTATAGCTGGTCGCAGAAGTACCAACAGTTGTCGGATCGAGCGAACCACTTGCGAGCGCACTAGCGTCAATTCCAGATTGCAGGAACCCCGCAGCAATCGAAATCGTAGCCGAAGAAACTTGGTGGGCGATGTTAACTTTTATTAATTGTGAGTCAGGAACAGAAACGATTTGAGTTCCTGGAAACCAGTAAGTAAGTATGGATTCTGCACTTTGACCTTCCATAGCTTGACCTTGAGCGCCGAACTGACTCATTCCAACGCCATGGCCAAATCCAGAGCCAGTGAGAACGAAATGAGGTGGAACACTCGAAGGGGCCGCAGCCGATACTCCCATCGGTGCAATAGCACCGATCAAAATTAATGCCCCGAGTATTCGCCTCACAGTTCAATGAGATTTCTAGGCGATGTAATAAACCCAACGCCCCATGAGAAATGCATGGTGGCAAGAATAACCGGCAGCAATAACTTCTCGCCCAAATTCTTGCCGATAACTAAAGATCCGATCACGTTGCCGAACAGGTACCCTCCCGCGGGTATAAAGAGCAGAGGATTGATGATCGCTCCCAGAATAAGTGAGAGGGCTGTGATCGAAAGAGTAACTGGCGGAGCAAGATAGCGAAGGCTGATAGTCCCTTTGTGATTTCGACTCACAGCGCGGCGCCATCGGCCATATTCGAAATACTGCTTTGCTAGCGCGCGTAGATTGGGACGGGGTCGATACGTCACAACCAACTCTGGGTCAAACCAGATAGTTCCACCTGCTTGGCGGAGTCGAAAGTTCAACTCCCAATCTTGGGCTCTGGTAAATCTCTCGTCATATCCCCCGATGGCGAGTAGCGCCTCTTTCTTAAAAGTTCCAAGGTAAACCGTATCTGCAGGACCTGCCTTCCCACCCGTATGAAATCGAGCCGCTCCTACTCCGAGGGGAGATCGCATAGCGCTGGCCACGGCTTTTTCGAATATCCCTATGCCCGAAGCCGCCATGATGCCACCGACGTTTACCGCCTCGGTCTGCTGGAGAGTTTTGACTGCGCTAGAAATATATGTGGGGGCGATCTCGGCATGACCATCGATTCGACAAATAATGGAGAATTTTGAGGTTGCGATCGCAGCATTTAAGGCTGCCGCAGTTCGGCCACTTGGATTCTCCACAAGAACTACCCGAGGGTCGCTGGCAGCTAATTCAGTTGCGATCTGATTGGTACGGTCCTGCGATGGTCCAAGAGCCAATATCACCTCAAGTGGACCGCCATAAAGTTGAGCCAGGATTGCCACGACAGCATCGCTAAGGAAACGCTCTTCATTTAAAATAGGCAGGACAACGGAAACTCCGGGAAGCCTTCCTTCGGGAAGCCTTCCTTCGGGAGTTTGCACCGAATTAACCGCGATCTCGCTCATACAGCGCTCACGCTACCGTTTTTGAGCGTTACCATTGGCGTAATGACCCTAAAAATCTCTGTGATTGGTACTGGAAATCTTGGTGCAACTCACGCGGCGTGTATGTCGAGCCTTGGCTTTGAGGTGATCGGCATCGACGTAGACCCTGCCAAGGTGGCGAGTCTGACCGCTGGAATCGTTCCATTTTATGAACCCGGTTTAGAAGAACTACTGCAAGAGCAGTTGGAATCTGGTCGCCTCTCTTTTTCAACGGAGATGAAAGCGGTGGCTGATTGCGATGTTCACTTCATCTGCGTCGGAACTCCTCAAGTAAGAGATGGTCTGGCGGCAGATCTAACTTATGTCTTTGCCGCCATTGAGATGATCGCTCCCATTATTAAATCCGGCTCATTGGTGGTTGGTAAATCTACTGTCCCAGTCGGTACCGCTGCGAAGATGCGAGAAAAGTTACTAACGGTAAACCCCAAGGTTGA
>JAYVUF010000216.1:0-2172 GCA_043788135.1 Actinomycetes bacterium | reverse complement strand
TAAAGCTCTTGACGGAAAAGTACCTATCGATATGCTCAATGGAGCAACTGCTTCGATATTTGATTTATCGAGAACCAATATTGCATCCGTACTTCCCCTGTTGATGCCCTCGCATACGACTGCGATCACGATGGGTGGAAGGACCGGAGTGACAGGAAATGCCGAACTAAGTCTCACTGTGGATCTTCGTTACTGCGATTCTTTAGAGGCGGCAGATTTGCTTGATCAGTTGGTATACGGGCTTTAGTCTTAAAGCAATATTCATCTAGACCGATTCAGAGCAATAGTTATTCGGCAAGGGAGGCGATGATGATCGAACTTCACGGAATTTCTGCAAGCACGGGAGCTGCCATTGGATCTTTCTATCTCATGCCTTCGCCAATCTCAAAGCCCACTGAAACACATTTAATCGAAGATGTAGAAACTGAAATAGTGCGCTTAAACTCTGCTGCGCAAGAAGTATCTGATCATTTAGCTAAAAGAGCTGAACGCGTTACGGGGGAGGCCCGTTCGATTCTTTATGCATCGAGTGAGATCGCTTTGGATACCGCACTGCTATCAACTGCAGAATCTCTTATTCGGAGGGGTAATTCTGGAGTTACCGCAATATGGGAAGCTAGCGAGGTTTTTTCGCAATTGTTGATCGAAGCTGGTGGATACCTTGCCGAACGGGCCAGTGATGTGGCAAATATTCGAGACCGAATCGCCTGCATTCTCTCAGGAGTAAAATATCCAGAAATTCCTCAACTGGATCACGCAGTTATTCTTATCGCGCGTGATTTGTCGCCTGCAGACACCACCGAATTGCAGCCGGGACAAGTAATCGGGATGGTCACCGAAGAAGGTGGACCTACAAGTCATACCGCGATCATCGCCCGCACCTTAGGAATACCTGCTGTGGTGGCGTGCAAGGGCGTTGTCGCTGCAGCCGCCGCGCTTTTAACTGCACGGGTGGGCATCGATGCGCGAACAGGCACAGTGACATTTAATCCATCCTTAGAGGTTGAGGATGCGTTGCGTGAAGTCACTGAATCAATTGCGCTTCGTCGTGGGACAAAGCCAAATCGATCAGCACAGGGGTATCTCACGCGCGACGGATTCAAAGTCTCCATTTATGCAAATATCGGGCGACTGGAAGATATCTCGTTGGCGATTGAATCCGGCGCGGATGGAATTGGATTATTACGCACTGAACTTCTCTATCTTGGACGACAAAATGCACCGACTCTTGCCGAACAGCGCGATACCTATACGAAGATGTTCCGGCCGTTTAAAGATAAACGCGTAGTGATTCGCACTTTGGATGCAGGTGCCGATAAGCCAATGGCATTCATTAATTATTCACACGAACCAAACCCGGCTCTTGGCATGCGCGGTTTTCGAACTTCAGCTATCAACAAGGATTTGTTGCTTGCCCAAGTTGAGGCGATCCGAGATGCGAGTCAAGCAACGGGTGCTGATGTTTGGGTAATGGCCCCGATGATCTCGCTGCCTTCTGAAGCGGAGGAGTTCGCCCAACTAGTCCATGGTTTTGGGTTAAAAAGCGCTGGCGTTATGGTTGAAGTACCTTCAGCCGTTTTTCTTGCCAATGAAATAACGAAGGTAAGCGATTTTGTTTCAATAGGCACAAATGATCTCGGCCAATATCTCCATGCCGCAGATCGCGAATCAGCTCCGCTAGCTTTTTTCAATGACCCATGGCAACCGGCCCTGTTACGCGCAGTAGGCCAGGTGGCTTCGGCTGGAATTGCTCAGGATTGCCCTGTGGGTGTTTGTGGGGAGGCGGCATCAGACCCGGCGCTCGCGGCGGTACTAATCGGAATGGGAGTTACCAGTTTGTCCTGCAATATCAGTGCGATAGCCGATGTGGCTTTAGCTATAACCACCCTCTCTCTTCAGGAGATGCAATTAGCTGCGCGAGCGGCCCTAATTGCCACCTCGGCGTTTGCGGCGCAAAATGCGGCCCGCTCCCAGCTGCAGGTTTTGGGCGGACTGGGTATTTAAGGCCAAACTCGCCTCATATTGCTCAAAATTGCCCAAAGATTTCGCTCAAATGCTCCATATATGCTTGCAATTTACTGTGACGGGGCGCACACTGAGCGTATTGTTCATGACTTGAACGGATGTGACGATAGTGAAACCTCGCGACACGGAGCTCATCCTTCGTGCCGC
>JAYVUF010000215.1:0-4918 GCA_043788135.1 Actinomycetes bacterium | reverse complement strand
TTAAGTCCGGCCAGGCTCCATTATTTAATTCACATATGTGGGATGGCTCTGCCGTTTCTATGCCAGAAAATATGAGTATCGCTAAAGAGATGCTCGAGTTGTCTAAGGCAGCCGGCACAATTCTGGAAATCGAAATCGGCGTTGTTGGCGGGGAAGAAGATGGCATTGAAGCAAAACATGATGCCAAGTTGTACTCAACTCCGGAAGATGCGTTAATGACCATCGAAACACTCGGTAACGATCCTCTGGCCAGATATATGGTCGCCGCTACATTTGGAAATGTGCATGGCGTCTACAAGCCGGGCAATGTTGTTCTTCAACCAAAGATTTTGCAGACCTTGCAAGATGCTGTCGCTACCCAGCTTGGTCTTCCAGCAGGATCAAAGCCGATGGATCTTGTCTTCCATGGCGGTTCAGGTTCGTTGCTCTCTGAGATTCGTGAATCACTTGACTATGGTGTTGTAAAGATGAATATCGATACTGACACTCAATATGCATTCACTCGCCCAATTGCAGATCACATCTTGAAAAATTATGACGGCGTCTTGAAAATTGATGGTGAAGTCGGCAACAAGAAGGCTTACGACCCACGCGCGTGGGGTAAGGCCGCGGAAGCCGGACTCGCCAAGCGAGTTGTACTCGCCTGTGAAGATCTACGTTCGACTGGGACTTCACTTAGTAAGTAGTTTGCACTTTCACAAAGTCCTCTTAAAGAAAAAGTTAGGAAAAAATGCCAGCTTTAGTACTGCTCGGCGCTCAATGGGGCGATGAAGGTAAAGGCAAGGCCACTGACATCTTGGGTGATCGCGTTGACTATGTCGTTCGCTATCAAGGTGGCAATAACGCTGGCCATACGGTCGTTATTGGAGATCAGAAGTATGCGCTGCATCTTCTTCCTTCGGGAATCTTGAGTCCCAATGTCGTTCCCGTGATTGGAAACGGCGTTGTGATTGACCCATCTGTGCTTCTGGAAGAGATTCGTGGTTTAAATGAGCGCGGTATCGATACCTCAAAGTTAAAGATCAGTACTAATGCACATTTGATCACTCCGTATCACCGCACAATCGATAAAGTCTCTGAGCGCTTTCTTGGAAACTCAAAGATTGGCACGACAGGTCGCGGAATTGGTCCTGCCTACGCAGATAAAATCAATCGCATCGGTATTCGAGTTCAAGATCTTTTCGATCCATCTATTTTGCGCCAGAAAATAGAAGGCGCACTTCGCGATAAGAACCAAGTTCTCATCAAGGTATTCAATCGTAAAGGTATCGAAGTTGAGGAAGTTCTTAATGAGTATTTAGGATACGCTGAATTATTGCGACCATACGTCACAGATACTGTTTTATTATTAGATCAAGCCCTCAAAGCGGGGAAGAGCGTCTTGCTGGAAGGTTCACAAGGAACTCTCCTTGATGTGGACCATGGTACGTATCCATTTGTAACATCATCTAACCCAACAGCGGGTGGAGCATGTACCGGTTCAGGCATCGGTCCCACAAAGATCACCCGCGTAATCGGAATCGTTAAGGCATACACAACCCGAGTCGGTTCAGGTCCCTTTCCAACTGAGCTCTTCGATGAAGATGGTGAAAAGTTGCGCACGATCGGCGGAGAAATTGGTGTCACAACTGGACGCGCTCGTCGTTGCGGGTGGTACGACGCTCCGATTGCTCGCTACGCAGTGCGGGTAAACGGCTTAACAGATTTCTTTTTAACCAAGTTGGATGTTCTCACTGGATGGGAACAAATACCAGTATGTGTTGCCTATGAAATTGACGGCCAACGCGTAGAGGAACTTCCATCTTCGCAATCAGATTTCCATCACGCAAAGCCCATCTATGAATATCTGCCGGGTTGGAACGAAGATATCTCCAAGGCTCGTACCCTGGAAGATCTCCCAGCAAACGCTCGCGCTTACATTAAATTTCTTGAAGATATTTCTGGTGCTCCTATAAGCGCTATCGGAGTCGGCCCCGGCCGAGATGAAACTATCGTGGTGAGGGAGTTCATCTGAAAAGTATGAAGGTTCTTCTGATCGGATCTGGTGGACGAGAACATGCGCTCGCCCAAGCGTTGCAGCGAGATCCGCAATTGGAGGAGCTACATGTAGCGCCCGGTAATCCTGGGATTGCGAAGATCGCAACTATTCATCCCCTCGACACCGATAACAACCAATCGGTAGTTACGTTAGCAAAAAGTCTAGGTATCGATCTCGTCGTCATTGGTCCCGAAAAGCCTTTGGTTCAAGGTTTGGCTGACGCACTACGTGCAGCTGGCATTCCCACATTCGGACCGAGCGCGAATGCGGCCGCGCTCGAGGGCTCGAAAGATTTTGCCAAGCAGGTAATGCGCGATGCAGGAGTTCCAACCGCCCGAAGTTTCACCTGTGCGAGCAAGGCCGAGATGGAATCAGCACTAGATACCTTCGGAGCTCCTTATGTGGTTAAGCACGATGGTCTCGCTGCGGGCAAAGGTGTTGTGGTCACCGATGATCGCCAAGTCGCACTAGATCACGCTCTTTTGGCGCCGTGTGTAGTCATTGAAGAGTTTTTGGATGGTCCGGAAGTTTCGCTCTTTGGAATTTCTGATGGCGAGACGATCCTGGCCATGCAGCCGGCCCAAGATTTCAAGCGAGCGCTAGATGGCGATTTAGGTCCAAATACTGGTGGGATGGGCGCTTACTCTCCCTTGCCTTGGGCGCCAGAAAATATTGTCGAAGAAACCCTCATGAAGGTACTCAAGCCCACAATTGCCGAGATGAGCGCTCGCGGCACTCCCTTCATCGGATTGCTCTACGCGGGGCTCGCTCTCACAGAGCATGGGGCTCGGGTGATCGAATTCAATGCTCGTTTTGGAGACCCCGAGACACAGGTACTTCTGCCTAGGCTGAAAACTCCGCTTGCAACCCTTTTGATGCAGGCGGCAACAGCTTCTTTGAGTAGCGCTTCGGCGCTGGAATGGTCGACCGATTCCGCGGTAACAGTCGTGTTGGCTGCGCCTGGTTATCCCAACTCTCCAGCAACTGGTGAACCGATTACAGGAGCAGAGTCCATGGATATTGAGGGCGTAACGGTTTTTCATTCCGGCACCACTCTTAGAGATGGTGTTCTCCAATCATCAGGTGGGCGGGTGCTGACTGTCACCGGAATTGGCTCTTCATTGGAGGCAGCGAGATCGAAGGCCTATGAAGGAATCTCGAAAATTAGTTTATCTGGGAGCCGTTACCGCAGCGATATTGCACTCACGGCATCTGTTGCGGAGAAAGTACGAGAGAATTAAGTCATGAGTGTTTTAGCCGATCGATATGCAACAGCGGCGATGCGCTCGATCTGGTCACCTGAATCCAAGATTATTCAGGAGCGCAAACTCTGGGTCGCAGTTATGCGTGCGCAATCAAAACTCGGTCACTCTATTTCGGGTGAGGTCATTGATGATTATGAAAAACTTCTTCCTGTTGTAGATCTGGACTCAATCGATACCCGTGAAAAATTAACTCGCCATGATGTCAAAGCTCGCATCGAAGAATTCAATGCGCTCGCCGGTCATCAGGCAATTCATGCTGGAATGACCTCACGCGATCTCACCGAAAATGTCGAAGCGATGCAGATTCGAGATGGCCTGCTACTTGTTCAAGAGCGAGTTGTAGCAACCCTCGCCGTACTAGCAGAGCGCGCGGGTGAATATATCGATCAACCCATCACTGGTCGCTCACATAACGTTGCTGCCCAAGTTACAACTTTGGGGAAGCGTTTTGCCTCTGCCGCTGAAGAGCTCTTATTTGCATACGAGCGACTTGAGAATTTAATCGAGCGCTTACCGATTCGGGGAATCAAAGGGCCAGTTGGAACGGCGCAAGATTCTCTCGATCTGCTTGGAAGTTCTAGCGCCCATGAGCAGTTAGAGATTGAGGTTGCTACTCATCTAGGTTTTAGTAGAACCTTAGATTCTACTGGCCAGATATATCCGCGTTCCATTGATTACGATGTGGTAACGACTTTGGTTCAACTTGCTGCGGGACCTTCTTCATTTGCAACTTCTATTCGTTTGATGGCTGGCGCAGAACTTGTTACTGAAGGATTTAAAGCAGGCCAAGTTGGTTCCAGCGCCATGCCGCACAAGATGAACACTCGTTCGTGCGAGCGCGTAAATGGACTCACGGTGATTTTGCGCGGTTACGCCTCGATGGTCGGAGAGCTCAGCGGTGACCAATGGAACGAAGGCGATGTTTCCTGCAGCGTCGTGCGCCGAATCGCACTCCCAGATGCCTTTTATGCGATTGATGGATTATTTGAAACTTTCATGACAGTTCTTCGTGAGTTCGGCGCTTTCCCTGAGGTAATAGATGCAGAACTTGCACGCTACCTACCATTTCTTGCAACCACTAAAATTTTGGTCGCAGCAGTGAAAGCTGGAGTTGGTCGAGAGCTGGCCCATGAAGTTATTAAAGAGCACGCAGTTGCCGCCGCACTCGGAATTCGTTCTGGGGGCGCCAACACCATGATTGATGCACTCGCTGCGGATTCCAGAATCCCGCTCGATAAATCTGCACTCCAAGCGCTTCTATCTGCTCCTCTGGAATTTACTGGTGATGCACGTGCCCAAACTAACCGCGTTATAAATCGCATCGAAGCGATCACCTCAAAGCGTGGGCAAGCTGCGCAGTATCGCCCTTCTAGCATCCGGTGAGCGCTGTGATAGATGGCTGGAGCCACTTGCGAAGTGGAAAAGTCCGAGACCTCTACACAAATGAAATTGGCCAGTTACTAATTGTTGCCAGCGATCGCATCTCTGCATTTGATTACATCTTGCCGACAGAGATTCCCGGAAAAGGTGTACTGCTTACCCAGCTCTCACTCTTCTGGTTTGAGATGTTTGCAGAGTTGGTTCCCAATCATTTGATCTCAACCGATGTGCCGGA
>JAYVUF010000214.1:0-2504 GCA_043788135.1 Actinomycetes bacterium | reverse complement strand
CGTGGATGGGGGCGAGTCGCTTACACCTTTATTTATTGTTTCCTCGGGGTCGCTATCGTCTTGAAGTATGGAAAATACCTCCTTCCTTAAAACTCTCTTACGGCGCAAACAAAGAATGACGGGGAATTTTTTGAATTTAATCCAATATTAGCCAGACTAGAATTTATGGTGAATGCGTTTGTGGCGTCGGATTCATTAGACGTCCAATATTGGGAACCATTTTGAAAGGCTCCCACTCCCTGCAAATTTGAGATAAGCAACAGCGCTTCGCCCACTGAAGGGAGGAACCAATCGTTTTTACCTCCATCACCTGTAGTTCTAGCTGTGAAAGCTGCGCCACCAATATCCTGAGTGGCGCCGGGGGCAATAAGGGCATTTGTATTGGCTAACCCGCTGCCGACCGCCCTACTTTGCCAGGTGGCAACAAATGGGACTGAGTCAATAGTGTCGCTTGACCACGTTCTTTGCCTCGAACAGTTCGAATCTACCTCTAGGTAATTAAATCCTGGGTAGATATTTTGATAATCTACAAAAAATATAGTTCCCCCGCCCGGACCCCGAGATCCAATCGTGCACAAACTGGTTCCACTGAGACCACAAATTGAAAGTTGGGTGATCGCGATAGCGCTTGCTCCTGATGGGCCTGGGGCTCCTGGTGCTCCTTGTGCACCTTGTGCACCGGCGGGGCCAGTAGTTCCTGTTGTTCCCGCTACTCCGATAAGCCCAGAAGGCCCAGTTGATCCAGCCAAACCGGTCGGACCTGTAGCTCCAGTTGCTCCCACCGGCCCCACGATGCTCACGCCGGCGGGCCAACTTTCGATCTTGGGACCAAACCAGAAATTCGTTTGGGTATTGAGGTAAAAATCTCCTGATAAACCGATATCTTGAGTGGGATCCGTTATGCCATACCAAATGTGTGTCCCCCGAAGTCCGTCAAGGCCAGCCGCTCCCGTAGCTCCCGTAGCTCCCGTAGCTCCGGTTGCACCGGTAAGACCACTTGCGCCCCGTGCACCCGTGGCGCCAGTAGCTCCGGTGAGACCGATTGCACCCTTTGCACCCTTAATATCCCAATGAAATTCGCTCTCATGGAGGGAGCAACTCTTCGCAATTCGCAAAACGCCTGAAGTTTTATTAATACATGCAGTAACGATCAATGGTCGGTGCGAAGCTTGGAAAGAGATTGTAGAGAGGCTGGTACTAGCCACTAAAACCAGAACGATAGCTTTCGACTGCATCGATGCTCTAGTTATAGAGAAAAATAAATTTTTCACCCCTTAGCCTGACATAAAAGCCTTGCTCTTTACCGTAGGTACCCTTCGTGGCGAAGAGAAAAAATCTGACAGTTCAGCAATTGCATACTTAATCGGTTCGAAGCAGGAGAACTCTCCATAGACTAAGCAGGTGTTTCGCGGATTAACAAAGTTGCAGATATCCGGACTCCTGTGGGCACTGCTTGGTGTCTTCTTGTTCTCATTAT
Source organism: Actinomycetes bacterium (assembly GCA_043788135.1). Classification (GTDB taxonomy): domain Bacteria; phylum Actinomycetota; class Actinomycetes; order Nanopelagicales; family Nanopelagicaceae; genus PALSA-747. The sequence goes on along the minus strand of JAYVUF010000214.1, from coordinate 1,027 downwards.
CTTTGCCAATGACCAAATGGGCGCTAGAAAGTTTTAATTCTTTTTTTACGGCTATGGCACGGGCAGTGATCGCAGCGTTTCTCGCCGCAATAATATTAAAAATAGAGAGGGTTCCCCTTTTTAAAAAGGAACACTTACGCGCGTATCTTTATACGATGACGGGTGCAGTATTTGGTTGGCCAATACTTATCGCACTTGCCTTAACTAGAACCAGTTCGGCACAAACCGCAGTTATTGCTGCAATCATGCCCCTAGTCACAGCGCTGATCGCGGTGCTCCGAAAAGGCGAAAGAACTACACGAACTTTTTGGATTGCCTCTGGGGCGGGGACCTTAACCCTCATTTTCTTCTCACTCTCCCGTGGGGGCCAACGGCATCATGATTTTGCTGCCGATCTACTGGTTCTAGGCGCAGTGTTGGCATCGTCGTGGTGTTATGTAGAGGGGGCAAACCTAACCAAGAGCTATCCGGGCTGGCAGGTCATCTCATGGGTTGTCATTCTTGCCTTGCCCATAACACTTCCTGCCTCGATCGTGATTTGGTTATTCACACATCACTCTTATTCTCTAACAAACCACGGTGTGATTGGATTGGCCTTTATAGGAATTTCATCGATGTACTTGGGATTTTTCGCTTGGTACAAAGGTTTGAGTCAAGCGGGAACCGCGCGCGGATCTCAGGTTCAACAATTGCAAGCGATCTTGACACTTGGCTGGTCAGCTTGGCTCTTGCATGAAAAAGTTTCGTTACTGACAATAGTGTGCGCCCTTGGGGTTGTAGCCAGCGTATTAGTAGCGCTCTCCACACGATCGAGTGAGCTAAGCAAAGGGCGCTAATTCATATTTGGGAGTTACTCACATATTAAATGTTAAATGGTCGAGGATTGGCCCGATGCTTTGGAACCCGCATCTTGGCAATTACGCTCCCAGGAGATGGATGGCAATACTGGGCAATCCCAAGATCACCAGCCACCGATAAGTAAATAAATGCATCTTCGATTGTGAAGCCCCACTCATCCACTAAGAGT
>JAYVUF010000213.1:0-3294 GCA_043788135.1 Actinomycetes bacterium | reverse complement strand
TAGCAGATCCATTGAGCCATGGTCCCCTGACTATTGATTCGACTCGGATGCACAACGGTATTTTGCTTCTTAAATTTCGTGAAATAAATGACCGCAGTGCTATCGAAAAAATTCGTGACACCCTCCTTTTATCCGATGTTGAGATGAGCAAGGAAGCGCTGTTCGAGGATGAGTACCATGTGCAACAGCTCATTGGATGTGAAATATTTGATAAAGAAGGTACATTGTTGGGAGAACTCACCGATGTATTAAATCTTCCCGGTCAGGATCTACTCGCCATTGCAACTCCGAGCGGTGAACTTCTGCTTCCTTTCATAGCAGATTTTGTTCCGGTGGTAGATGTTGAAAATCGCAAGATTGTTATAAACCCACCCGAGGGACTTCTGCATCTCAATGATCGTGATAGTGAGGCGAGGAAAAATGAGTAAATTACGCTTCGACATCATTTCGATTTTTCCAGAGTATTTTTCACCACTCGAACTCTCCTTGATCGGTAAAGCCAGATTGAATGCATTGGTAGATATTGAAATTCACGATCTGCGCCGGGCTGCATCGGGAGTACACAAGAGCGTTGATGACACTCCCTACGGGGGGGGCGCAGGAATGGTCATGTCTCCTGAACCTTGGGGTCAGGTAATTGATCAAGTGCTCGAAATTGATCCTGCGAAGGAACACGATCTGATCATTTTGACTCCCGCCGGCGAAAAATTCACCCAATATTTAGCAGAGGAGTTTTCCACCTGCGAACACTTAATTTTTGCTTGTGGTCGATATGAAGGTATTGATTCCCGAGTAACCGAGCACTATCAATCACGACCGGGTGTGCGAGTGAGAGAATTATCTATCGGAGACTATGTTGTGGGTGGCGGTGAGGTAGCTACTCTGGTAATTCTGGAAGCGATAATCAGATTGATCCCAGGAGTCCTGGGTAATCCTAATTCGCTGGTGGAGGAATCTCACTCACTCCCAGGAAATGTGGTTGAGTATCCGAATTACACGAAGCCCACCTCTTGGAGGGGACTTGATGTTCCGGAGGTCCTACTCTCGGGCAATCATGCCCAGATAAAATCCTGGCGAGCAGAGCAATCTCGATTGAGAACTCAAAAATTGCAGCCTCCAACTAGCGAGTAACCCAGCCCTTCGCGGTACCTTTCTTCCACTAGTTCCACTAGTTCCAGATGTTTTATTCGTTATAACCTGAGGAGTCTTTGAATGGCAGTAATCGATCCTAAGATTCAGGTGCGATTAATCCGCGATCTTGAACCTGCTGTTGCGATCGAAATTGAACGCCACATTCGTACCACTAAGGACTGGTACCCGCATGAGTTCGTCCCATGGTCTGAGGGGCGCACCTTTGCAGGGCCGTTGAACGGTGATGCTTGGGAGGCGAAGGACTCGAGGTTAACCGCTGTTGCTCAAGATTCTTTAGTATTAAATTTAATGACGGAAGATAATCTCCCCTCGTATCACACCGAAATCGCGTTTGCTACAAGTCGTGATGGTGCGTGGAATACCTGGCTCAATCGCTGGACTGCCGAAGAGGCGCGACACGGTATCGTATTACGCGATTATTTAATGGCGACCCGTGGGGTAGATCCGGTTGAGCTCGAAGACTTGCGCATGGCACATATGCAAGTGGGATATCAAACACCTTATCCAAACGATATGTTGCACACGATTGCCTATGTAACTTTTCAAGAGTTGGCAACGCGGATCTCTCATCGCAATACCGGACGAATCTCAAATGATCCGATCTGCGAAGGTATGTTGGCTCGAGTGGCGCTTGATGAGAACTTACATATGTTATTTTACCGAAATCTGATTACGCAGGCTTTGAAGTTAGAACCGAACTCTGCCATGTGCGCGATCAAGGATGTTTTGATTCACTTCCAGATGCCGGGTGCGGGAATGCCGGGATGGGGACGCAAGTCGGTGCAGATCGCCTTAGCGGGCATTTATGATTTAAAACTTCACCTAGAAGATGTGGTGCTTCCAGTTCTTCGGGCCTGGGGAATTTTTGAACTCGACACTCTTACGGGTGAAGGGGCTGCGGCGCGAGATGAGCTGGCAGCATTTATCCAGAAGAGCACAACTGATGTCGCTACCTTTGTCGATAGGCGGGAGATCCATTTTGAACGGCTGATCGCCAGAGGGCAGGAACCATTAAGGCTGCTTTAGTAGGAATAATCTCGACACGCCGAGCGTTGATTAGCCATAGTGGTGCGTTATAGGACATTATCCGCCCCGTTAGAGAGTTAAGTTCGCCTCATTCAGGCGCGAACGCACTCCAATGAAATGAGCGAAGGAGGTGCACCATGGCAACCGATTACGACACACCCAGAAAGACGGATGAAGAACTTCATGAAGAATCACTCGAAGAGCTAAAAGCTCGTCGATCTGATGCTCAGTCGGGGCAAGTTGATATCGATGAAGAGGATGCCGCGGAAAATCTTGAACTTCCAGGAGCTGATTTATCTGGCGAAGAACTTACTGTTCGAGTGGTACCGAAGCAGATCGATGAATTTACCTGTTCGCGTTGCTTCTTAGTTCATCACAGTTCGCAACTGGCACGTGGTGAAGGTGCAAAGTCAGTATGTAAAGATTGCGAATAATTCTCGCTTCTCAAGCGGATTTACTTTCGTTTTTCAGATTTCAGAGAGCGCAGCCGCTAGCGGCTTCGCTCTCTTACTGCTTATAAGCCAGTAGGGAGTTGGATCTTTCGGATCATTGATTTCGATTTTCACCCCTGAGTTAATCCAAAAACGCAGAGCCATATGACAGGCGGGGTCTGAGAGCGGTCCACGCCATTGGCGCATCTGATCAGCAGAAAAAACTTCGATTTTCCCTAAGTACTTCTTTTCGATTTGCGCGCCATTGATCTTCAGTTGATCTTCACTTACCTCGATCTCCAAAAGTGTACGTTGGGAGAGGTAGATTAGACCGAGCAACTGAAGCAGAGCGGTTATCTCTCCCCACCGTAATCCAAGTGCAGCCCAGAAGGCCAAAGCAAGAGTGGATGCGAGAAATAGTAAGAAGAGCCAGAGCCAAATCGGCCAAGGAGTACGCTCTTTAAAGTCTTTGCTCACGGCGCAACGCTACCTGCTTGCCTGGCACAATCCGTTAGGCTTATGTGATGAGTCGAGTCGCAAGCACAACTCCACCTCGAGATGCCGTGGTTCCCGAGAGGCATCCGTTGGCACCCGAACCCGGTACCCAAATTCCATCTCACTATGCAAATTGTTTTGGTTGTGGAGAGTTGCACCCTACTGGTCTCCACTTGGTCGCTCACGCTGG
>JAYVUF010000212.1:0-2636 GCA_043788135.1 Actinomycetes bacterium | reverse complement strand
CCCTGTGGCGTCTTTAATTAATTGACCTTTAGAATCCACCAGGTCTTTTGCCATAAGAGATTGCACAAAGGCATTGGCAGAAATTACTTTGGCCTGATCAACCTTGCCTTCAAAGAGAACCAACGTTGGGAACTGGTTGTTGGCGGTACTTGTGGAAAATTTCAGGATCGCAACAGAGGCCTTAGAGGATTCCGAATTGGCCGGCAAGAATTTGGAGTTGTCATTCTTCTGGACGCTGGTGAGGTTTCCAAATAGTGGTCCCGTTGCACTACTGATGAAGAGCCAGATGATCGTAACAACGCTCGCTGTTATAATCAGGCGACGATGAGTTCGCTTGGCTGTGGATATTTCTTTCACGGGGCTCCTCTTTGCTTCGTTAGCAGAACGCTCCAAGTCTAGGAAGAACCTTTGCAGGGAGCAATTTTAATAAATGACAAGCCGTCTACTAGGTTTCATCCGGAATTACAGGATTTTTCTGCTCATGAGGTATAACAAATCGCCCCGCTCACTGAGCGCCGGTGCGAGTCCTGCAGCAATCCCTCGGTTTCCAGTTATAACAACTTTTTTTCTGGTCACACCAATAGTTCACTCACAATGTTCAAAGTTCTATTTACAACAGGAGCCATGAGCCCTTCCAGTGTTCGCTGTAAGGGGAGTACCACTTGAACTAGCGGCAAATCAAACCCTTTAAGGTTTAATCCATGTATGCCCCACCGTTTACCGAGATAGATTCGCCGGTCAAGAACTGTGCATCATCTGAGGCTAGGAAAGCAACGACCTTTGCCACATCTTCAGGGGTCTCCAATCGCCCCAGTGGCGTGTCTTTGATCCACGAATTTTTTACACTCTCGGGATCTGAACCGCGTAATTTAGCTTCCCAATCTAGTTCTCGATCTTGCATAGGTGTGGCAACAAAACCCGGGCATACTGCATTAACTCGAATCCCGTATGGTGCCAATTCAAAGGCCATGGCTTGAGTCAATCCAACAACAGCGAACTTACTTGCCACATAATCTGCTAGAAATGGAGCCCTGCCTTGCTTCGCTGCCATTGAAGCGGTATTTATAATAACTCCTTTTGTACCTTTTTCAATCATTGCCTTCGCAGCAACCTGCCCGCAATAAAAAACACCAAATGTATTAACTTCAAAAGTGCGCTTTAAATCTTCTGCTGAGATATCAACAAAGTTTTGCATTTTTGAAATTCCCGCATTCGATACCCAAACATCAATCACGCCATGTTTAGCAATGACTTGATTGACTACTTCTTGACATGAATTTGGATCCGTCACATCTAGTTGCACAGCTTCAGCCGCCTTAAGTTGCCCCGCCACACTCTGTGCTGCTTCCAAACTGATATCTGAAACAATCACATGAAATCCACGATCACAAAGCACTTGAGCGATTGCGGCACCAATCCCTGAACCGGCTCCAGTCACGCATGCTATCAATTTGCTCATTTTATCCCCTTGCTAATCGATGTGAGATTGGCGCAACTGCTGCACCAAATTCCTTAAAATCCTGATATCGATTTTTATAAATCAGAACATTATCCGAGTTAGGGTAAATCATCTCTCCGGCTTCTAGCGCATTAAGTACATACGACCAATCCGAAATTGATCCATACCCTATGCCGGCAATCACCGCGCTTCCGTAAGATGCTCCCGGGTGTTGAATAATCGAATGCAATTCGCGTTCTAAGACATCAGCCAAAATTGTGCGCCATAGTTTTGATTTGGAGCCTCCGTTAGTAACCGTAACTTTGGAGATTTCAAGATTTCCTTCCGCAAAAACCTCAAAGTGAGCTTTAAAGCCATACGCGATTGCTTCTAAGTAGGAGCGGTGAATATCGCCTCTAGTGGTACCAAGGTGCATTCCAACCATGGCGCCACGAAGATTTGGATCATGTAGTGGAGTTTTTTCACCTAAGAAGTAGGGAAGCGTTAAGAGCGCTGCTGGCTTGCACATTTGCGCTTCACTATCAAGTTGCTCAAGGGATTCACCCCCGAATAAGGATTGCTCCCAACGTAGTAATGAACCGCTGGTGGCCATGCATCCATTCGGCATCCACTTGCCTGGGGCAGGGTGCTTATCTAGATAAAGTCGAGAGTCCAAATGAATTGAATCTGAAACAACCAATATATCTCCTGCGCCACCTAACTTTACCAAACAGTCTCCTTGCTCAATTAATCCCGCTCCAAAAGCAGAGAGCACATGGTCAGCGCCACCCACGTAAATTGGTGTACCTGCTGACAACCCGGACTCGATTGCGGCTGTCGCTGAGACAAAGCCGACTTGGTCTCCAGACTGTTTCACTTCAAGCAATTCTGGCCAATTTAAATTCGTCGACTTTTGAATAACTTCGAGCGGGTCTAATTCGACCGTATACAAACCACTCTCCAAAGCCCAGTTTGATTCGACATGCCAACTTGCACCTAATTTAGTTGCTAGCCAATCGTATGATCCCAATATTGCTTTTGTAGCCTGAAAAACCAATGGCTCATTTTTAGCAATCCATAGGAGGGACGGCGCGACAGATTGTTGCGACATAACCGAGCCAGTAAGAACTAGTAAATCAACGCCAGCAAGCGCATTTTTTAAATAGTCAATCTCCTGCACTGCACGTGCATCGTTTTG
>JAYVUF010000211.1:0-3183 GCA_043788135.1 Actinomycetes bacterium | reverse complement strand
ACGAATTAGAGGAAATGTTTCAATGAAATATGACGCAATATTGTTGACTTCTTTTGGTGGTCCAGAAGCTGCGGAAGAGGTTATGCCCTTCCTTGAGCGTGTAACTGCCGGCCGCGGTGTCCCTCGAGAGCGTCTGGAATCGGTCGCAGAACATTATTTACATTTTGGTGGAGTTAGCCCCATAAATGATCAAAATAGAGCGCTCTTATTGAAGATGCGTGAGGAGTGTTCTGCTCGGGGTCTAGATCTACCTATTTATTGGGGTAATCGAAATTCAGAGCCATATTTTGCTCAGACTTTAAAGCAAATGCATGAAGATGGACACCAGAAAATTCTTACTTTTGTAACTAGTGCATACTCTTCATACTCTGGTTGCAGACAATATCGAGAGAATTTGGCGCAAGCCCTTATTGAATCAGAGCTTGAAGGCAAGATGTCGATCGATAAAATTAGACATTATTTTGATCATCCCGGATTTATAGAGCCTTTTGCTCAAGGATTGGAAGAATCTCTTATCCAAGCAAGAAAAATTGGTTTGAACAATAGTGAGATCAAAATTTATTTCACCACGCATTCTATTCCCATGTCGATGGCAGATACGTCTGGGCCTGAATCGGTGCGAGGAAAAAATATAGGTGGGTCTTATGTCGCACAACATCTCGCCGCTGCACACGAGGTCATGAAGTTAGTTGCAGAGAATTTGGATTCAGAATTACCGGAGTGGGAGTTGGTATATCAATCTCGAAGTGGAGTTCCCACTATCCCATGGCTAGAACCAGATATTAATGATGCAATTGAGGAATGCTCCTCTCACGGAATCAAAGGTGTGATTCTTGTTCCAATTGGATTCATCAGCGATCATCTTGAAGTTGTTTGGGATCTAGATAATGAGGCTAAAGCCACTGCGGATGGACACTCCTTATTCTTCTCTCGCGTACCTACACCTGGTACCGACACAAAATTCGTTAAGGCGATTGTCGATCTCATCGATGAAAGAGTGAATGAAACACCAGCGGTTGCGCTCTCAGATTTGGGCCCTTGGGCGGGCGTGTGTGGAGTCAATTGTTGTCCTAATCCGAGAACATCACTTCCTTCTGTTGCGCAAAGCGACTGACTCGAGAGACCAGATAACTCCCTGCTTTTAGGATAAATTGCGAAATTCTCAGTCAGTAGGGATAATTCAGACTCGGGAGTGCCTCGAAAATACTAGTTGGAGCTCAGTGGCGAGACTCAAGTAAATGATAAGGCTCAGTACCTACCTAAAGTTGAGGAATTCTGTGAGTTTTAATTTGTGCTTTGATCCTTCAGGTCAGGTACTTCTGGAGAGTTCGGCCGTGAGAGTAGCGACCTTGATTTTTCTGCGCTGGAAAAGCGTCGCTGATTTCCATCTCGTATTAACCGGGGGAAATTCTGGGATTCAATTTGCGCAGCGGTTAGGCCTTGAGATCAATAGAAAAGCCTCACAACCTGAAGATCTTGGATACGACCTGGCGCAAAAAAAACTTCATATTTGGTTAAGCGATGAACGTTTTGTTGAGTTTGGTGATGCGCAGCGAAATGATACCTCCGTGCTCTCAGGATTATCAAAGGTAGCGATCACGGTCGTTGAACACAGGACAGCTCCTCCATCACTTTCCTCGCTCTCGCACAGTGCTCATTCATATGCTAATTCTTTGCAGGAGCGCCTAGGTGACCAACCTTTTGATTTCACAGTTCTTGGATTAGGCGATGACGGGCACCTGGCCTCTTGCTTTCCAGGAGAGAAGGTGGTTTTAAATTCATTAGAGCGAACCTTGCCTATTGAGAATTCGCCGAAACCTCCGCTTCAAAGAATCACCATCACTCTTTCACAATTGGGTAGGTCGCGAAGTATCATCATTTTTGCGGTTGGTGAGAGTAAAAGAGCGGCCCTGATTAATACACTTGAGGGAGGTGGGCAGATGCCTGCTGAGATTTTATCAAAATTTCACCAGGGTGATGAGCTCATGATCTACACAGATATTTTTTTACTTGATCAAAACTACTCAATGAGTTTAGGAGAAATACGATGACGCTTCAATTCACGATGGTGGGACTGGGCAGAATGGGAGCAGGAATTGTGCGCCGAATTGCCTCTCATAATTTGAGTGAAGTGGATATAAAAATCTCAGTATTTGATGTTAATCCCGAAACTGTCAGTTCGCTAGCAGCAGAAGGCTTTACAGGCTTGAGTTCACTGCAAGATCTTGAGCAGCAAAATGATGCAATAAGTACTCAAATTGTCTGGGTGATGGTGCCTGCTGAAGTTACCTCATCAACTATCGAAGCAATTGCAGCTCATCTTGCGCCAGGATCAATTGTAATTGATGGTGGAAACTCCTTTTATCGTGATGACATTGTTAATGCCGAAAAACTAGCTGCCAGAGGAATCAAATTTGTGGACGTGGGAACCTCTGGTGGTGTGTGGGGGCTGGAACGTGGTTTCTCGCTGATGATTGGAGGAGATGTCGATTCTGTAACTCGGCTCACTCCAATATTTGAAGCGCTGGCACCGGGGGTTGATTCCGCAACTCGCACGCCAGGGAAAACGGGTCCTATCTCCAATTCAGAAAAAGGCTTTTTCCATTGTGGTCCGGTTGGGGCAGGCCACTATGTGAAGATGGTTCACAATGGAATTGAATATGGCGCGATGGCCGCCTATGCAGAGGGGCTAAATCTTTTGAATGAAACCAGAAATGGAATTAAACATCCTGTTTCTGTAGGAGGTCACTCAAAAACAGAGTATGAATTGGACTTAAATCAGATAAGTGAGGTTTGGCGCCGCGGATCGGTTGTTGCTTCGTGGCTTCTAGATCTCACAGCTCAAGCTTATGAAGAAGATCCAGAGCTGGAGAGTTACGCGGGTTCCGTCTCCGATTCTGGAGAGGGTCGCTGGACAGTGCAGACGGCCATTGATGCCGGGGTACCCGCCAATGTTTTGAGCGCCTCGTTAATGGGTCGTTTTACATCGCGTGGGAATGATTTATACGCAAATAAGGTTCTCTCCGCTATGCGAAAGAAATTTGGTGGTCACGTGGAAGCGAAGAAGAAGTAGATGAACGCTCGTAAGATCCCAATGCTTGAGGCCGATGTACTCGTTCTCTTTGGCGCAACTGGAGATTTGGCTAAGAAGAAGCTGTTTCCAGCCCTGTACAGCATGGCCCT
>JAYVUF010000210.1:0-2297 GCA_043788135.1 Actinomycetes bacterium | reverse complement strand
CCCTGTGGCGTCTTTAATTAATTGACCTTTAGAATCCACCAGGTCTTTTGCCATAAGAGATTGCACAAAGGCATTGGCAGAAATTACTTTGGCCTGATCTACCTTGCCTTCAAAGAGAACCAACGTTGGGAACTGGTTGTTGGCGGTACTTGTGGAAAATTTCAGGATCGCAACAGAGGCCTTAGATGATTCCGAATTGGCCGGCAAGAATTTGGAGTTGTCATTCTTCTGGACGCTGGTGAGGTTTCCAAATAGTGGTCCCGTTGCACTACTGATGAAGAGCCAAATGATCGTAACAACGCTCGCTGTTATAATCAGGCGACGATGGGAGCGCTTTACTTCGGAAACTACAGTCACGGAAAACTCCTTTAATTCGAAATCAGAACGCTCCAAGTCTAGGAAAGGCGTTAACTCAGGGCAATTTCAGCGGGCCGTAACCTTTTGCACCAAAAGTTCGACGTAGCACAAATCTCTTAATGTGCTACCATAAAATATGTCCACATTAAATTCCTCTGGCGTTCGCGAACTTCGACAAGATGCTTCCAAGTTATTGGCCCGAGTAAAGGCGGGGGAGACTATTGAGATAACCGAACATGGAAAGCCAATTGCCCTGCTCACCCCAGTGCTCGCCTCCCAGTGGGAACGCGCCATAACGCTCGGTCTAATAACTCCCCCTAAATCCAAAACGGGGTTAAAAAGTCTGCTCCAAGAAATCAAACCAGTTAAGAGCAATTTGCCAGGTACCACCCTCGATCGGCTACTCGCCGATCGCGCCGCTGAATGAGCTCCTGGTATCTCGACACCTCTGCACTTCTCAAATTAATTATTAATGAGAAGGAATCACCTGCTTTGCGCAAAATTGTGGGAGATAGTGAAGTGACCTCCAACCTCACTCGCCTGGAGGTAGCGAGAACCCTTAAACCATATTCCGCCAAGGCTAAGGAGAACGCTGGAACCATTTTTAATTTTATCGCGCTGATCCCTGTGAACTCAGAGATTATGGCTCTAGCAGAGCTAGTTATTGAAGCGAGTGAATTAAAGGCTGCAGATGCAATTCATGTGGCTTCGGCGCTGCGGTTGGGCACATTGATCGAGGGAATCATTACCTATGACAAAGAGATGGCCGCATCCGCAGCTCGGCTCGGAATCAAGGTATTGGCACCGGAATAGCCTGCAAATTCGACTAGGCACATTTTTCACAGATTTCTCTCCTGTTTGGCTAAGTCTCCCTCTGTGGAGAAGTTTCGGCATCTTTCAATTCAAGGCAATTAAATAGATGAGTGAATAATTGGTCGGTCGAGTTCTATGAAGATTCAGCCGGACGAAGGCCCGTTGAGAAATGGTTGGATTCATTATCAGACGTCAAACGAGAGGCGGCCATTGCCGCCATTCAGATTGTCCTTATGAAGCATGGGTTGAGTCTTATCGGCACGAAATGGCTAAAAGCGCTAGGTGGAGGAGTATTTGAATTCCGTATTCGGCATAGTGCGGTTCAAATAAAGCAAATGTATGAACTGGGGGGATATGAAGGCAGGAACTTTAAGCTTGATTTACTTTTGCGGATTTTTGTCACTTTCCATGAAAATCAAATTGTCTTGCTCTTAGGTGCTTACGATAAGGGAGGGCAGGACTCGGCAAACTATCAACAAAAACAGATTCAAATTTCCCGAAAGCGATTTAAGGAATTTGGGAATCGGTATTGACACAATATGTGTAAATGTACATAATTAGAGGGGAGGTTAATATGTCTAAAAATAGTTTCATCCAGTACGCTGAAAAACATCAACGGAACATTTCCGTGGAAGGAAAAATAGCCCAAGATGTTTTTTCTCGTGCGTACAGTCTGAGTTCTGCAATTCTTGAAATTCGACGGTTAAGATCAATGTCGCAATCCAAATTGGCAGAGCTTTCCGGTGTTCAACAGGCGGATATTTCACGAATAGAAAATGGCTCAAAATCTCCGAGTATGCCTACATTTTTTAAACTATTGGATGCTATGGGTGTAACTGTAAAACTGGAAGTCGGGCGTAAAAAACTACCTCCGAGTAAATCAAGTATTCGGATTGAAAAGCTTCCTGCCTGACTATTTTTGAAATTAGGGCGAAAACTTCCAAAGCAACTCCATTCCTTGTACAGTGCAGTGCAGTGGAAGGGGCAACCAGATGGAAAACTCATCTGAACACCGCCAAGGGTTTGACTGGCGAAGTCTCTACCTTTATGCGGTTTGTTTGATAACTTTAATAATTTCGCTCGTTGCCATTGTGAGCGCGATTCGAAGTGGCACCACACTTATCTAT
>JAYVUF010000209.1:0-2028 GCA_043788135.1 Actinomycetes bacterium | reverse complement strand
AAACAAAATGAACTACAACTCAATGCCCCTAGACACCTTCGTGAATCTTCCGTTTAGCGCGTCCAGTCCAGAAACGCGCTCCATGTTCAAGTCCACCGAGATCAATCACCCCATCCACCACCTGGCTGCCGGCTTCCAATCGAATCACCCGGTTACCAGCTTGCTAGCTCTCATTGAAAAGCATTCCCGCAATCTAACCCCAGTGGCGAGACAACGAGGGCATTTTAATCGCATCGTTCGTAAAGAATACGGTGACCTCGCTTGTGATCTCGAACGTAACATCTGGCTCGCTCATCCTGATAATCAAAGTCGCACCCGGATTTAAAGGGCATACACAATATTATGCCTACCCATTTAAGGGGCTACATGCTCCTCAACGCAGCAGTCAAGCAAATCGAAAAACATCCTGAAACTTGGAATCAGGACTGTCCAATCATTTACAGGGATTGTCCTCGCTGTGTTCTCGCCCATGTAGTGGTACTAGGGGGATATCGGTCCAATTATATGGGTTACAGCGTGGCAGACAAGGCACAGGAACTCTGTGGACTAACTTGGGGGGAAGCTAATAGGCTATTCAGGTCCGCCAACACCCTCAAAAGAATCAAGACCATCGCGAAAAGATTCGAGATCAAAAGTAAAAAGCACTTAAAATGAAAAAAATCCTGATAACCGTCTATGTAGTTATGGTGGTGGTAACCTTCGGACATGCCTGGAACCGGGACTACGATGAACATCCTGACCGGCATATGGCAGCCTCCACAGTGGCGCCGGTGTCAGCTGCGCTCTGGCCGTTGTACTGGTCAACGGTGGCGTGGGATCACAAGGGCAAGAAATGAGTACCTCCATCCTAACCTGGGATTGGGTGGAGGATGCCGGGCTGGAAAACGGGAACTACCAGAACCGATGTGGTAACTGTGGAGCATTGTTTATCGGGCATAAACGCCGGATAATCTGTAAGCATTGTAGCACGCTCGTCCCACCCGAAGCAGCCATGCTCGACGGCATGAACGGTGAGCTGATGGTCATGGCCGCTCACCGCTATTGTCTTGGCCGGCGGAGCTACATTGTAGGCAGCTGCATTGACTGGCTCACTAAATGGTGGGAAAAATTCCCCCAAGGCACGCAGCAGGCCATCTTACGTGATACCGCTGAAGCGCTACTCACCAATCTAGCTGGCGATACCATGGATATAGATGCCTGGATGACCTTTGGCAAAAAGCACTGGCAGTTAGCCGACCCGAAAATAAAAGCCTATTGTATGCGCTCGCTCGCCTACCGTGAGGAACAGTTCCCATTTGAAGAGATAACCCCGGTGGAAAGACCGGACTACGCCAAACCTGATAGACTCCCAATAACTGCTTGTTTGCAGGCAACCACCCTGATAAATCCCCAACATGAAACAACTTAAATCAGACCGAGAAATCTTCGACTTCGTCAAAACCCATCTATTGAAGCAGAACAAACAAGCGGGCAACGAATCAGGTTGTGTTTACCGCGCTCGTGACGGCACTAAATGCGCTGTAGGTTGCTTGATCCCTGACTGGTATTACTCAGAAGATCTTGAAGGTCTACCCGCCAGCTCCTCAGAGATACGGTGCATTTTAAAGCAAACGTTAGTCTTTGGACCAAAAACTCCACTGTTACTAAGCAGCTTACAGCTATGTCATGACAGTTACCCCATTGATGAATGGTCTGGGCGCTTGAAGGTTATCGAAGAGGAGTTCTTTAACAGCTAGCCGCATGAAATACACAGAAAACTTCGCAACCGTAGGAGACCTCAAAAAAGTCCTGGAAGCCCTGTCAGACACACTCCCGCTAGGGGTCAGCGGCCACTTTGGAGAATTCAAACCCTTTACCAAATGCTCAATCAGCAACCTGTCTGTCAGGAACGCTTACTTGAACATCAAAGATGGCAAACCTACGGGGATGTGGCGTAGCTATTCTGGGGACAAGCGAGTAAACGTGGACTTCGTCGAACTACCTTCAATCGACATTGGAGAAGAACCAGACTGACAACTATGAGCCAAC
>JAYVUF010000208.1:0-3792 GCA_043788135.1 Actinomycetes bacterium | reverse complement strand
TTGCAGCACTTTAACGGACTCGCCAAGAACTTCCTGATCTTTCACTTTAATACTTCCCGTGACTCTGGCATTTGAAGCAAGAAGACTCATGATCGCCATCGCTACGGTTGATTTACCAGAGCCGGATTCACCGACAATAGCAAGGGTTTGTCCAGCATTCAGATCTAAATTAATATTTTTCGCAGCGGGGTACCAGACTCCATCCACCCAGAACTCAACTGTGAGATCTGTAACTTTAAGTACAGGTGATGACATTTAACTAACCGCCTTAATTGAGTCTACTGAACTTGAATACGTTGAAAATGAATCTGGTACGAGGTGTGAAAGAATATGAGGGTGAGCAACAGTGAGACCTTTCGTCCCAAAGCCAGTTTGGCTCAAGCTGGAATCGGTGCTCTTCTCTGTGGACTCTTTCTTTGGTCTGGAGCCTTTGAGAACTCTCTGACCAGCAAGTTTGTTAGCGCTCTTATTGTTCTTTCTATCTTGATCTGTCTGTATATTTTTCTGATTCGCCCGAAAATCATCTTTTGCGATGAGGGAATGATCATCATCAACCCAGTGCACGAATTTTCCATCGGTTGGTCGGAGGTAATCTCTATTGACAACCGTTGGGCTCTGACCATACAAACCAGTGAATTCACCGTGCAAGCGTGGGCTGCCACTGCTACCGGAAGACACCGCCGAAGCATTCACCAGAGTGAGATACGAGGGCTTGATATTGACCAAGGGGGAAGTATGCGAGTTGCCGACTCCCCTTTTGTCGATAGCGGAGCCGCTGCCTATCGCGCCAGAACTCGATTGAAGCGTTTCCAAGAGGATGGAACTCTTCAATCTCTTCCCTCCTCTAAGCGAAGTGGGCACGCACCTTGGATCAGCGCTTTGATTATTTTCACCGCCGCCATTGTGGTGAACATAGTTGGTCATTAATTTCATTACTGCGATATTTCTAAATGTCTCTCGGCGGCACGATCTTTGCGCGAAATGCGTCGACGTTGACGTGGGTCAAAGGCATCACGCAACCCGTCACCGATGAAGTTAACCGAAAGTGCCACAATAATGATGATCAATCCTGGATACCAAAAGAGCCATGGTCTGGTGGTAAATGAATCTTGATATTGACTAATGAGAAGTCCGAGAGATACATCGGGTGCAACCACCCCAAAACCCAAGAAGCTCAAAGCAGCTTCGAGCAGGATCGCACCAGACATGAGCAATGTGACATTTACGATGATTACACCGATCGCATTTGGAAGAATATGTTTGAAAATAATTCGGCGATTACTTGCACCTGCCACTCGCGCTGCATCCACAAATTCTCGTTCGCGCAGGGTAAGAAAATCGCCGCGAACCAATCGCGATAACCCACCCCAGGAGACCAGCCCGAGGAAAAGCGCTAAGAAAAGCACACCCTTGCTTCCGAAGTGATATCCCAACACAGAACCAAGAACGATGACAGGTACAGTGATTATGAAATCTACTAGACGCATAAGAGTTGCATCAATCGCGCCACGGTAAAAACCGGCGATTGATCCGACAATAATTCCGAGCACCCCTGCAACTAAACCTATAACAACCATTACCTCAAGAGATCGTTCGGCACCTCGCATGACTAACGCAAAATAGTCACGACCCAAATCATCTTGGCCGAAAGGATGATCACCTAAACCGAAATGCTTTCCCGAAAACAAGTTGAGAGTTGGGCAACCTGGAAGTTGGATTGGACAACCATCGGTTCGAAGAGGAGGCAGGTCATTTATTCCGTACTTCCACCAACCGCCATATCCAACTCCGAAAACTTTGAAACCGAGGGCACTGAAAACGAAGACCACGAGAGCCATGAGTACTATCAGTGAGATCATCGCGCCACGGTGGCGGAAAAAGCGCTTAAGAACTATCTGACTCTGACTTAAGCCTTCCGTCTCCTTATTAAAAATATCGCCTTCACTTAATTCTTCAATAGTTTTATTCTTGCGAGAGAAAATAGACATCATTGCTTACCCACCACTCTGATTCGAGGATCTAACGCTGAGTACAAAAGGTCTGCCACCAAATTCGCAATAATGACGAGGGATGCGGTAAAGAGAAATACACCCATTAAGAGGTTGAGGTCTTGATTACGAACCGCGAGATTGAACTGAGTTCCCATTCCATGCCATCCAAAAACATTTTCAGTAATGATGGCACCACCCATGATTGAAGCGAAGTCGACGACCAGGATCGTAGTGATCGGAATTAGAGTATTCCGAAATGCGTGGCGCATAATCACGGTTCGCTCAGATAACCCTTTGGCGCGAGCGGTGCGAATGTAATCTTGGTTCAGGACTTCCAACATAGTTCCGCGCGAGTAGCGAATATAACCAGCCATGGTGATGAGAATCAGAGCAATGGTTGGAAGCACTAAATGCAAGGCTGTATCTAGCGTCGAAAACCAAAAGTTGCCGGGCGGCAATAAATCATTAGCTTCGCTTATAGTTGGAATTGGACGCTGATGGATTGCATCGGTGTTGATGTAAGGAACCCAGGTCTTCATTAATTTATCTATGAGGAAGAGTGTCGATGCAAAGAGTGAGGTTAAGATGCTAGTTCGAATTACCGGTCTACGATCAATTTTAGCGAATGCAACCGCGATCCCGTAGGCGATCACGACGGTAATCCCTAACATGACTAGAATCATTAATAGGTTGGCAAACTTAGTGAGCAGATATTGAACTGGGAAATAAAAAGCAAATCCGATTAATATCACAGAAATTGATGAGCGTAGCGCGGCTTTATTTCCAATACCGGTAGACAAATATGTAATCCCGACGGCAAAACCCAGGCCCAGAAAAAGCATTGTGACTGGTCCTAGACCGGGATGAGTAAACCACTTTGTTACGCTTAACAGAGAGAGCATCACGGCGGTTGCAAAACTGGCAATCCCAAAAATGGAAAAAACACGCTTTCGCGTTCCACTAATGAGGGCCGCCCAAAAGAATCCCGAAAGTATAGATGCCGCAAGAATCCACAACGGAGCGATAACTCCGTTTACCAGGAAATTGTTGAAGCTGATTGCCAGATAGGCCTTAAGAAGAACTGCAATCCAGAAAATTGGCAATGAGTACATTAAGAAAGCAAAGAATGTCAGAGCATAATCAAATCGACTGTACTGTCGAAGGGCCGAGACAATTCCAAAACCAATTCCAAAAATAATTGCCACAATAAAGGAGAGCAAGATCAATCGAATGGTGATTGGAATGGCATTAGAAATAGCGGTGCTGACCGGGCTGTGGTCGCGAGTAAGTCCAAGGTCCAGGTGACCTGTGAAGATACGTCCGATCCCCTTCAACCAGATGAAATAGCGTGCTGGTGGTGGGACATTGAGATGGAGTTCGCGAATCAGCGCAAGTAACTTTTGGTGAGCCTGAGGATTGGTACTACTGCGCAAGCCTTCAGTTGGATCTCCGGCAAAAGCAGCAGCATTATAAACAAGGAAGCTGGATCCAAAAAGGATCACAAACATGATCGCGATCCGCCGACCGATATAGGCGAGCATGGAACCCTCAGTTCTACTGTGAAATTCTAGAAGCGAATAAAAATACTGACAGGGAATACTTTAGAAAGTTAGAAGAAGTGGTGCCAGATATATCCAGCACCACTTCTTTACCCCTTACGGGTCTAACTTTTTTTTGAGCACATTTTCTTGGTACTCATTTCCTATCGAAATAGCTAAACGCTACTTCTTAGAAGTGCCACGTCCAGAAGTTCCAGAACAGGCTTGGTGACAACGGTGCAGGAACTACATTCTTAAGTTGT
>JAYVUF010000207.1:0-3092 GCA_043788135.1 Actinomycetes bacterium | reverse complement strand
TATCTTCCTAAACCCCGACTTCTTTTAGGACGAGATTGCTGTTTTGGTTTTGGGTTTTGCTGGCGATGATTTATATTTACTTCTTGATTTAGTCGGTCTTGCAAACTATCTCGATACTGCTCTGGATTGTCTCTAACTTTTTCAAGTTCTGAGATCAGTTTGCTAAGTTTTCCGGTTTTAATTTTATTTGCAACAGCAAAGTTTTTTAACTCTTGATTTAATTGTTTTATCCCATTTCTGTTAATTTTATCTTCGTCGGCGATCTTGTTAAGCGATCTGATGGTCTGTTGAATATCAAATGATGGCTGTTTTGTTAAATCTTGATTTTCTGCATAGTGAGTTGTAAATTGCTTGCACTTAGTAATAAATTTTCCCAATGGAGTTAGATCTTTGCGTTCGTCGAATCGCTGTCTGTCTGCGAGTGAGATCGCAACCTTGTCACTTTTGTAGTTGTTGGGGAGCTTCGCTGGAGCTGGTTGACCTTGCATGGATGCTTGAGCCATGTAAGCATCTGTAAGCTGCTGTCCGAGAGCTGCGATCTCCTCTTTGTCTCGATCTAAGCTGGTCTGATGGTACCAATTGGCGATTTCTAGTCTGGTTGGTACGTATACCTCTCGATCCATACTTGGAGGTGCAGGTACTTTCCCTACTGCTGGATCTATTAGATCGTCGCTCTGCTTGGTAACGTTTTTGAGTGGCTGCTTCTCTGCTATATCCTTGCGTTCAACTGGTCGTGCTCTGGTCTTT
Organism: Actinomycetes bacterium; assembly: GCA_043788135.1. GTDB lineage: Bacteria > Actinomycetota > Actinomycetes > Nanopelagicales > Nanopelagicaceae > PALSA-747. Next base: position 2,345 of record JAYVUF010000207.1, on the reverse strand, counting down.
GCTGGATTTGAGGTTAAAGTCGTCTTCAATTGCTCGATCCGCTCGACCGGATTGCCATCTCTGATAGGCCTGATGCTCTCTCGAATGGCTTTGTACTGTTCTTCCTCCCGCTGTGCTGCTGCGCGGCGTTCTACCTCCAAGCGCAGCTCGATCTCTAAACTCTGTTGAGTGTCTGCTGCTGCTTTGCGAAGTAGTTCGATGTTACGGTTAATTTCAGCAATCTGACGATGTAGGTCGCCGCGTTCGGTTCGGATGCCTCGCTGCTCCATTTCCCAGGCGGTGGTACCGATGTGGATTTGGGGTACCCGATCTGTGGGGGTACGGTGGTCGATCCGATCTGGTACTTGGGCGAGTTCGAGATATTGATTGACTGTGTTCGCCCAACTCTCTTTTTGCCGATCGAGTAATTTTTTGTCGTTCCAGGTGCGATTCTTTAATCCGAAGACGATTTCACCGCTGGGGGTAATTTTGTTAATGTTTCGCATTGTTAACAAAATATGCATGTGGGGATTGTGGGAATTGATATCGTGGATATTGACATCGGCGATCATCCCCTGGCTGGTGAAGTTGTCGCGAACGAACTTTTGGGTCAGGAGCAATTTGGCTTGATTATCGATCTCGGTTGGTAAGGCGAGGACGAGGGAACGGGCGAGTTGGGAGTCTACTCTAGTTTCGGTGGCTTCGACTAGGTTCCAAAGTGTGGAGCGATCGATGTTGAAAGTTAGACCTTCAATCGCTGGGGTCATTATCAGCGAGTGGGTGAGGTCGGTACGATCTGAATAGTTGTAGGATTTACCTGTCTTGAGATCGACAATTTCTGCACGAGCATTATACGCAGCCGCTCTACAGGCATTTTTGCCAGAGCTGCGAGATATGGCTTGAGCATTGAAGTAAAAGATCGCCATTATTAGAGGTGAAAAGACCGGAGCCTCGCAGAGCGCAAACGTCGCAGACGTATATTGCGCTTGCTTTAAAAAGCTTGCTTTAAAAAGTAAGGAATATTTTTAGGGTAATTGCATGGAGTGGGGTTGTCAAGTTTCAGAAGTTAGTTTTGGTTAATTTTGGTTCTAGAGATGTTTGAATGGTTAAGGTTTAGCGCGCATTTTTGCCCTTCTAGTTTGTTTGTTAGTGCTATTTGGTATGGGCAAAAATTGTTAGCGCGGTCACTTGGTACTGTTGGCTTCTGTATGTAGTCCGATCTTGGCTACTGGTTGAAGTTGAATCTAAGTTGTCAGATCGATGATGTTGGGGGTACGATCTGAATGTTACGATTGGTTACTAAAGTTAGGATTGAGGATTATGGCTGAGAAGTCGCGGGTTGAAGTTCTTCGGGAGCAGAAGAAGAAAATTGCCGAGCAGATTAAAGCGGCTTTATTTGCTGAAAGCGCTAAAAAACGGAAGCTAGAAAATCACGATAAGATTTTGTTGGGGGTGATGTTTCAGGGGTTGATTGCTGAAGGTGCGATCTCGACTCAGATGTTCGAGGGGGCGATGGACAAGTATTTAAAGAGTGATAAGGACAGGGAGCGGTGTGATGCTTATTTTGAACAGCACCGTTTTCAAGCTATTGAGATTGAATCAACTGACGCGGGATTGATGGGGGACGACCAGACGCTATCTGTTGAGACTGATTCTGAAACTACAATGTCAGATCGACAAGCTAATTCTTACCCTCAGGTAGGGGCGGCGATTGAGAATACAATCTTGAAGGAAGATTTGACAGGTATCGATATCAAACCAATTTAAAAATCGAGGTTGGCGATGTACCGTTCCAGGTCTTGGGTTTTGATCCGACGGGCTTTACCGATGATTTTTGATGGCAGTTCGCCGTTGTCGATCGCCTCCATCAGGCTGTCGCGGCTGAGTCCGGTAACGAGTTGAGCTTCGTTGAGAGTCAGTAGTAGTTTGCTCCTGAGTTCGCTGGTAGTGACGCGCGAGCCGTGATTGTCGATCGCCTTGGTGAGGTTGTTGAATAGTGCTCCCAGGGGTGCGATCAGGGTGGCGAGTCCGAAGTTTGTTTCTTGTGGTGGGTTGTAAAGTTCGGTTTGGGGCTGGGAGGAGCGGGTAATCTGACTTTGGGGATTGCTGAATCTATCGATTTGTGGGGGTTGGTCTGGCTCGACTGTGGGTTTGATCCGGCTGGTCTGCTTGTCTGTTTTAAACTTTTTCAATTCTTCGGGGTCGAACATGGCGATCTCCCCATTTGGGGATTGTTCGTACCTAACGCTGATTCTTCCTTCGTTGGTGTAGCGTTCTAGACTACGAGTAGTTACTTGTAGGTATTCTGCTGCTTGCTTTTTATCTAACATCTTTGACCTCCCCCGACAGGTACCGACACGACTATT
>JAYVUF010000206.1:0-3750 GCA_043788135.1 Actinomycetes bacterium | reverse complement strand
TAGCCATTATTCAGCCCCAGCCATTTCGAGAGTTGAAAACAATTATGTCAACACTCGAAAACCATTATCGAGATATGTGCGATATCGAATTTACGGTCGAATCTGGAAAATTGTGGATTTTACAAACAAGGGTGGGAAAAAGAACTGCCGAAGCTGCATTCAATATTGCGAATACTTTGGTCGATGAAGGGCTTATCTCCATAGATGAGGCTCTTGTTCGGGTTACGGGTGAGCAGTTAATGAATTTGATGTTTCCCCAATTCGACACTTCAGCAACAAATGAGAAACTAACTACCGGTATTCCAGCCTCTCCTGGGGCTGCAGTCGGACACGTGGTCTTTGACTCGAAAACAGCTGTAGATGAAGCCCTTAAAGGAAATCCAGTTATTTTGGTGCGAAGTGAAACCTCACCAGAAGACTTGCCCGGGATGGTAGCCGCGCAAGGGATTCTGACCTCGCGTGGTGGTAAGACTTCACATGCAGCAGTGGTGGCTCGTGGAATGGGACGAGTAGCCATTTGCGGAGCAGAAGAAGTGCAAGTTGATTTAGAAGCTGGTCAATTCATAGTGAATGAGCGAATAATAAAAGCTGGCGATTTGATCTCGATTGATGGTGCAACTGGGGCGATTTACTTAGGCCGAATGGATGTAGTGGAGTCATCTGTAAGTCAATATCTTCAGAATCCTGCGCTCCCACAGAAATTTACTCCCTTGATTAAGGCGATTGAAAGACTTTTAACCAGAGCTGATTTAGTGCGCGAACTAGAAGTACGTGCTAATGCTGACACCGCTGAAGATTGTGCGCTGGCAAGAAAGTTTGGGGCACAAGGAGTGGGTTTAGTTCGAACTGAGCATATGTTTCTTGGCCCGCGGCGCGTTCTAGTCGAAAGTTTAATTTTGGCAGAATCGAATGAAGTACGAACTGAGATTTTGAAAGAGATGGAAGAGTTGCAGTATCAAGATTTTATCAAGATTTATAAAGCGATGGAGGGTTTACCCGTAACGATTCGACTTCTTGACCCTCCTTTACATGAGTTTCTTTCTGATAAGACGGAGTTATCTCTCTCTATTGCCAAAAAGGAAGCACAGAATATCGAAGTGAGTGCGCATGAGATTGCATTGCTTGCCGCTGTTAATCGATTGCACGAAGCCAACCCCATGATGGGGCTGCGAGGAGTTCGACTGGGTGTGCTGATCCCACAGCTCTTCACGATGCAGGTACGTGCCGTGACTAGAGCTGCCGCAGATATGCAACATAAAGGAGTTGATGTAAGACCAGAGATCATGATTCCTTTGGTGGCTAGTCAAAGAGAGTTATTGTATTTTCGTGAGCTTTTAGAGCATGAGATTGAATCACTTTTAACTGAACTTGGAGTAAAGATCGAAATTCCGATTGGAAGCATGATTGAAACTCCCAGAGCCGCAATCACTGCGGCAAAACTCGCAGATTACTCCGACTTTTTCTCTTTTGGCACAAATGATTTAACTCAATTGACCTGGGCATTTAGTAGAGATGATGTGGAACACAGCTTCCTTCCTAGATATCTTGATCTTGAATTGTTGCCCTTTAACCCATTTGAATCGCTCGATCAAGATGGAGTAGGTCTTTTGCTGCACATTGCTTACGACGCAGTTAAGGCGGTTAATTCCAATCTTAAACTTGGAGTGTGCGGTGAGCATGGTGGTGATCCTCATAGCATCCATTTCTTTCATAAGTTGGGGCTTGATTATGTTTCTTGCTCGCCCTACCGGGTACCGATCGCCAGACTTGAAGCAGGGCGGGCGGCTGTACTCAATAGAAGAGTTGTAAAGGAAGATGAGAGGGCCATTACGTGAAGCATGAGGAGTTAACAGTTCTTAAAGGGGGTGCGGTGGTTTCACAGTTAGGGTTGGGGACAGCCCAACTCGGAGGCCTTTTCTCCTCCGTGGAAGAATCGGATGGTCAGGCGTTAATCGATACCGCAATTTCTCGCGGAATCAAGTATTTTGATACGGCTCCACATTATGGAAAAGGTGTGTCGGAGAAACGGTTAGGTCGGTATCTATCCCACTATCCTCGCAATAGTTGGGTCCTATCATCCAAGGTGGGGCGTCTACTTGTCCCAACATCGAATGAGGATGACTCATTTTTTTTAGATGCTGATAACTCTGTAGAGAGACTTGATGATTATTCAGAGTCCGGTATTCGACGTTCATTTGAAGAGAGTTTGAAGCGTCTAGAGCTAGAGTCGATCGACATAGTTTATATTCATGACCCCGATAATTTTCATGAAGATGCAATCAAGCGCGCCTATCCGGCATTAGAACAGTTGCGCTCCGAAGGGTTAATTAAATCAATTGGTGTTGGAATGAATTATAACGAACTGCCAACTCGCATGATTAATGAGACCGACATTGATGTAGTTATGAATGCTGGACGTTACACCTTACTGGATCAGAGTGCCGAATTGGAACTACTTCCGACAGCGCTTAGTAAAGGTGTTTCCATCGTCTCAGTTGGTGTATTTAACTCTGGAGTCTTAGCGAATCCTTCTCTCAATTCACATTATTTCTATGAACCCGCACCTGCTTATATCGTTGCACGCGCCTTAGAATTTCAAACACGCCTCTTACAATTTAATGTGAGTTTGCAACAAGCTGCGATTCAATTCCCATTGCGTCATGAAGCCGTTAAATGTGTTGTAGTTGGATGTCGTAGCGCAGCATCTCTCGCAGAAAATATTGAAAACTTTAATCATGAAGTTCCAGCCGATGCTTGGGTGGTTGTCGACGAATTGATTGCTAAACACCAGAATGAAGGTAAAAGGTGACACTCCACCCACAATGTGCGGCCGTTCTAGCAGAAGCCGCGAAGGCTAATCTGCCGGATATTTCGATAATGGGAGCGCATCGTGCCCGTTTGGAAGGCCACACGCCGCGAGATTTCTCGGGGCCCTTGCGCAACGACGTAAAAATTTCAACTAGGTACATAACTACCCAGACGGCAGATATTGTAATAAATATTTATCAACCCCTGGGAGATGGACCTTTTAATGGAATGGTCTTCTTCCATGGTGGTGGCTGGGTTCTAAATTACATCAACAAATCTGATGCCCAACTTCAGGAGTTGGCGATACTTACTAACTCGGTGATTATTGCACCTAACTATCAAAAGGCACCTGAGCACAAATTCCCCATTCCTTTTGATGATTGCTACACCACATTTACATGGTTCTCAGAACATTGTGCCGAATTCAACGTAGACCCAAAAAGGATTGGCATTGGTGGAGATAGCGCTGGAGGAAATCTAGCATCCGCAGTTGCTCTAAAGGTCCGGGATATGAACTCACACACATTGGCTTATCAAATGCTTATCTACCCCTGCAATGGAATTGATTTTGAGACAGAATCTTATGTCAAGAATTCTGAAGGTTATGGACTCACTAGAAATGGAATGCGCTGGCTCTGGGAACAGTACTTAAATGGGTCTGTAGATAATTTAAATCCTTATGCGGTGCCATTAAATGCTACAAACTTTAATAATTTAGCTCCGGCGGTGTTGATCACAGCCGAGTATGACGTTCTACATGATGATGGAATTCACTATTCTGAGAAATTGCGGAATGCTGGAGTTCCAGTCGCCTATAAAAATTATCCTGGCATGATTCATGGTTTCTTTAGCTACGGCAGTGCGATCGACGAAGGAATCATAGTTCGTACTTTCTTGGCAGAATCTATTAACTACATACTGCAAAACTGAGTATGAGTACCA
>JAYVUF010000205.1:0-2918 GCA_043788135.1 Actinomycetes bacterium | reverse complement strand
CGCCACCTCTTGATGCACATATATTCGTTCGATTCCGACACAGGTTTGTCCTGCATTAGCCATGGCACCCCAGAGAACGGCTGCAGCGGCTTTATCGAGGTTGCAATCACGATCAATGATTGCAGGATCAGTACCACCACATTCCATCAAAACGGGAGTCAGATTTTCTGCGCAGGCAGCTGCAATTTTTTTGCCCGTAGCAGTTGATCCTGTGAAAGCAATTTTATTGACTAAACTTTTTGTAAGCGCGGCTCCGGTTTGTGGGCCTCCAGTTGCTACGAAGAAAACATCTGTACCTGGAGCAACCTTATTGAATGATTCACCTAACCAATGTCCAACTCCAGGGGTGTACTCACTTGGTTTGAACACGACTGCATTGCCAGCTGCCAGTGCATAAGCAATAGACCCCATAGGAGTAAAGACTGGGTAATTCCACGGACCAATAACTCCAATTACACCGAGTGGCTCATATTCAACATGGGTCGACATTTGAGCCATCAAAATTCCTGGTGCGCGATGTGAGACGCGCAAATATTTACGAGCATTGCGCGCAGCCCATGAGAGATGGTCTATTGCAATTGATACTTCTAGAGCTGCATCGCTAATTGGTTTCCCGGTTTCGAGTGCAACGAGCTGTGCTAGCTCATCAATATTTTCCGCAAGATAATGAGCCCATGCTCTGAGAATTACTCTGCGTCTTTTAAATCCTAGTAAGTTCCAATGGCTGGCTGCTGCTCTCGATCTGGTGACAAGTTGGTTTACGGTCTCCGCGGAGGTATTTGGGTACCTTCCAATTTCGGCGCCGGTTTCAGGTGAGTGACTTATTACATCGGTAGATTGAGTCATGGGCCAAGAGTAAACTTCTTTTGTGAGTGAATTAATACGTCCAAGTACTGTTCTTCCTGCCAATAGGCTCCCTATCTCAATCGTGACTGAAGATGGTTTGAGGCTAGTTGGTGAGGTGGCGAACCCTCTGGGAGAGATCTCGACCTCTCTTTTGTGCTTGCATCCCAATCCCACGGGGGGCGGGATGATGGATAGTCATTTATTCAAAAAAGCGGCCAATCGGCTTCCTGCTATGGCAGGAATACAGGTAATTCGCTTTAACACCCGAGGTACGTCAAGTGAAGCAGGCTCATCAGAAGGTGTATTTGAAGGCGGCGAGGGTGAAGCAGCGGATGTAAGGGCGGCTATCGAATATTGCTTCTCCGTTTTGAGTGTTGCCAAACTCTGGGTGGTTGGTTGGTCATTTGGAACAGATTTGGCCTTACGTTTCGCCCAGGATTCTCGAATCGCGGGCCTGATTTTGCTCAGCCCACCGATGCAACGGAGTCAAGATTCTGATTTAAAGTTCTGGCAAGAAGATTCTCGGCCCGTTATTGCTTACGTACCAGAACATGATGAGTATTTAAATCCAGCGCAAGCAAGAGAGCGCTTTGCGATATTCCCTAGGTTAACTTTGATACCCGTTACAGGTGCGAAGCACCTGTGGGTTGGAGAACCATTTGTGCATTTTATATTAAGTGCGATAACCAAGCAGCTGGCTCCGAATAGATTGCCACTTCCATTGGAAGTCAGTTAAGAGAGATCGGCTTTTGGGAAAACCACTTCATCGATTATTAGTAAGACTGCTGCAGCTATAGGGACGGCTAATATTCCGCCAACAATTCCTAAGAGACTGACACCGATGAGTGCTGCAATGATTGTTACCACCCCGGGTAGAGAAAGGGACTGGCGCATAATGCGCGGCATAATGAGGTAGTTCTCAATTTGAATATAGGCCACATAAATAAGCAGAGTTATGACTGCATCTGTCGGCGATTTACTGAGTGCGATCAATGTGACAGCTGTAATTCCGAGTAAATGGCCGATCAATGGGATGGCACCACATACAAACACTAGTAAGGCAATTGCTGCTGGATAGGGCAGACCCAAAATCAGTGCAAGTATCAATCCAAATACTGATGCAATAATTGCTACGGTTGCTTGCCCACTAACAAATCCACCAATACGAATAACAATTTCGTCGGTTATCTTGGAGACCCGATCCCGCCTGGATGCTGGTACAAAGCGATAGATAACGTTGGTCACGCTAGTGAGTGAAGCCAAGAAATATAGCGTTAGCACCGTGACTGTGAGTATGGCGACCGCGCCTGATACAACGGCTTTTCCAACTCCTATTACGCCACCAAAAGCCGAGACAACAAATTGGCCATTATGTATTGAAGAAGTGAACTTGGCCTGAAGTGAATCTATGATCCTATAATGCTTGTTGAGGTGAGCGATATAAGAATTAGATTTCAAATGTTCCAAAATCGAAGGAGCATTCTTAAATAAGTTTCCGATTTGGGTAATTGCAGGTGGAATTACGACAGCTGCAAATATCCCTCCAAAAATAAGGACGAGGGAGACAACCGCAAAAACTGCTTGCGACCTTTTAAGTCCACGCCTTCTAAAGAATTCAACGGATGGATTTAAGCCAGCCGCCAAGAAGAGGGAGATAATAATGAGAACGAATACCTGACTTGCACTTGCAAGTGCTCGGAGCAGGGTTACTGCGATTACGGCTCCAGAGGCTGCTAAAAAGCCAAAATAAAAGGGATGCCCATGGTCTACAGGGACTCCTGGGGTACCCATAGATTGAGGCGGTGGCGCCGCTTTGGGTTCGCCCGCCTTACTGCCAAAATACAGTCTGGGTTTCTTGAGCGCCATGGTTTGATAATACGAGAGAATAGGGTTATGAGCGAGCTTCGAATTACAGGACTTAGCGAGGAGATGCTTGCTCTTTCGTCTCTTCCTTGGAGAAAACCCCTCGAGGATTGGCCCGAAGACCCAGGATTGACCAGCATGCGAGGCATTTCTCGTCACGTCGTCCGGTTGATCCGCACTGGTCCAGGGGACCGGGATGTCTTTGCTGT
>JAYVUF010000204.1:0-2367 GCA_043788135.1 Actinomycetes bacterium | reverse complement strand
TGTGGATCAAGTATTAAGTGAAGCTCTAGAAGTAGCCACCTCGAAAGCAGATATTGCAATCTGCGCCTTGGATTTTCAAAGTGGGATTAATGCGATTATGGATTTCTGTAAGCGAGTGAATGGTTATGTCACTGAAAAGGCGCCGTGGGTATTGGCGAAAGATCCTGCGAGAGTTAATGAGCTCAACAGCGTCTTGTACAACACTGCAGATTCGATTCGCGCCTTGGCAGTTCTACTACATCCATTTATGCCTACTACGACCGAAACTTTGTGGGAGAGTATGGGTGCCCGAGAGACCATGGGCGATATTGCACATCAGAAAATCGCAGACCTATCTCGTTGGGGCCAACTTCCAGCGGGCTCCCGAGTTAGGAAAGGCGCGGTTCTTTTCCCGCGGCTCGAAGAAAAAACGGTTTAAATGTCTGATCGGCGCTCGCCTAAAGAGCTTAAAGAGGCTAAACCCGACGCTCCAGTACCAGTACCGCTAAACCGCCCTTGCATTGATGTGCATGCTCATATGGAGTTAGTCACGAACAGCGAGCCAAACTCTCCTGAGATTCAGAGTTTGCTCAATGCGGCCGCAGAAGCTGGAATCGACAGAGTGGTGCAGGTCGGATACTCCGCCCTGCAATCTGAGTGGAGCGTTCAGTGTGCCGAAGCTTTTCCAGGGAGAGTATTGGCTGCAGTTGCTCTCCACCCCAATGAGGCTCCAGTTGTTGCAGATCTCGAAGCAGATCTAGCTGTGATTGCAGAGCTGGCGAAGCGCTCCCGCGTTCGGGCGATCGGTGAGACAGGCTTAGATTTTTTTAGAACTGAAGCCCATTTGCGTGATCGACAAGTTTATTCATTCATTCGCCATATTGCTTTGGCAAAAGAGGTTGATAAGGCGCTGGTAATTCATGATCGCAACGCACATCGCGCAGTACTAGATACCCTGCTGAAAGTTGGTGCCCCGAGGAACACTATCTTTCACTGCTACTCAGGTGATGCCGAAATGGCGCGAGAATGTATCGACGCGGGCTACATCCTGTCATTTGCGGGAACGGTCACATTTAAGAACGCTCCTGAGTTACGCGAGGCAGTTAAATTAGTACCGATTGAGCAACTACTGATTGAGACAGATTCGCCTTTCTTAGCACCCATGCCACACCGTGGAGCTTTGAATACCCCGGCGCAAGTTGCCAACATTGCCCGCTTTATCGCGGATGTACGTGATGAAAGCGTCGATTACTTGTGTGATCGGGTCACGGAGAATGCTATTCGACTCTTTGGGAGTTTCGAATAAATGGGAACTCTATTAGGAGCGGCGGAGATTCGTGAGATTGCAACTCGCATTGGAGTTAATCCAACTAAGAAACTGGGACAAAATTTTGTAGTTGATGCCAATACTTGTAGGCGTATTGTGAAAATCGCAGACGTCAAGAGCGATGACATCACCCTGGAGATTGGTCCCGGACTAGGTTCATTAACGCTTGCGCTACTTGAAATTTCGAAAGTTGTAGTAGTGATCGAAATCGATAAGCGTTTGGCTGAGGAATTACCAATTACCGCAGCTGCTCATGGCTACGACATCAAACAACTAATCGTGATAAATGAAGATGCCCTGACCACAGACGCGCTTCCCATGGATCCCACAGTTCTCGTTGCAAACTTGCCCTACAACGTCTCAGTACCAGTTTTGCTTCGTATCTTGGAGAAGTTCCCCACGATTCGCTCCGGCGTGGTCATGGTGCAGAGTGAGGTGGCAGAGCGTTTAGTAGCGCCCCCCAATAGTAAGAATTATGGCTCTCCCTCTGTTAAAGCGACCTGGTGGGCTGATTTAACGTCAGCTGGGAAGGTTGCCAGACAGGTTTTTTGGCCAATCCCCAATGTTGATTCATCGCTCGTTCGTTTTATTCGCCACGAGCCAGCTGGGAACGAAGAGCAGAGGGTTCGGACTTTTAAAGTGATTGACGCCGCCTTTGCACAGAGACGCAAGATGTTGCGCAGTGCCCTCTCCCAACTTTTCGCGGGGGAGGCAGAGAGTAAAGTTTCAGATGCTGGAGTGGACCCCACGGTACGCGGTGAAACACTTCTACTCAGCGACTTTATATCGATTGCGAATACGCTAGAGGTATGAGACGAAATGGCGTTGTTGTAAGAGTCCCTGGGAAGGTGAACCTACAACTATCGGTTGGTCCTTTAAATAATGATAAGTTTCATGAGGTCACAACCGTCTATCAAGCTGTATCAATTTTCGATGATGTCTCTGTTAAATTTGCCGACATTGGTTCGGGTATAACGCTGACGGTAGCCGGCCCGACGGCTCATGGGGTTCCAACTGATTCCACAAATCTTGCGCATCGGGCTGCAGAACTTATGATTGAC
>JAYVUF010000203.1:0-5342 GCA_043788135.1 Actinomycetes bacterium | reverse complement strand
CCAGATCCAGAGCAATCAGTTAATAAATATCCGCATCAACTTTCGGGAGGTCAGCGCCAACGCGCCATGATTGCGCAAGCTTTGGCTTGCGATCCGTCTCTACTCGTTGCAGATGAACCTACGACAGCCCTAGATGTAACGGTTCAGGCTGAAATTTTAGATCTCATGCGTGGCCTTCGTTCTCGCCTCAACTCAGGTATTTTGCTCATTACCCACGATATGGGTGTGGTAGCAGATATGGCTGATTACATCATGGTTATGCAAAGCGGTGTGACGGTTGAGCACGGGACGGCAGATCAAATTTTCAATCGTCCATCCCACCCCTACACCCAGCAACTGCTTGCTTCAGTTCCAAAATTGGGTAGCTCGACAATGCGAGTTCTGGAGAGAGAGAATATTAAACAGGAGCCGGTGCTGAAGCTGGAGAAGGTCACCATTGAATACCCAAAGCGAGGTCGAATTCCGGCTTTTATCGCGGTCGAAGATTTCTCGCTATCACTATATCCAGGTGAGATTGTTGGTCTGGTGGGTGAATCCGGTTCTGGAAAGACCACAGTTGGGCGAGCCTCTATAGGTCTCCTGCCCGTTAAGTCGGGGCGGCTTGAAGTTGTTGGCCGTGACATTAGTAACGTTTCGCAGAAAGATCTTCGCCAGATTCGACGACATACTGGAATAGTTTTTCAAGACCCCGCCAGCTCACTTAATCCACGGCTGCCAATCGGCGAAAGTATTGGAGAGCCGATCTTCCTTGCGGGAATTGCTAAAGATAAAGAGTTAGACAAGTTAGTGGAAGATTTGCTGATGAGCGTTGAACTTCCTCGGAGTTATCGCAATCGCTACCCGCATGAACTATCAGGAGGCCAACGCCAGCGAGTAGGAATTGCTCGAGCACTTGCTCTTACGCCTGATATTTTGATTGCCGATGAACCAACGTCAGCCCTTGATGTCTCTGTTCAGGCTCGATTCCTCGAACTACTGCAAGATCTGCAGGACAAGTTAAAGTTTGCCTGTCTTTTCATCAGCCATGACTTAGGAGTTGTTGACATCCTGGCCCACAGAATTGCGGTTATGCAGAATGGTCGCTTGGTTGAGGTGGGTACCCGAGATGAAATTTTGAAGCATCCCAAAGATCCATACACTCAGCGTTTATTGAGCGCAGTACCTATTCCAAATCCTGCCGAACAAAAAATTCGCCGCGAAGCGCGTCTCGCCTCCAAGTAAAAGTTGGGTTGCGGATTACCAAATTCGCACGCGCTCTTCCTCTGGTAGCCATAAAGCGTCGCCCTCGGAAATTTCGAAGGCGGAATGAAACTCAGTCAAGTTTTTGAGAATTTGATTGCATCGAAACTCTTCAGGGGAGTGTGGATCAACGGCGATTCGACGTTTTACCTCTTCGGGGCGCAACTTTCCATTCCATATTTGCGCATAGCCTATAAAGAAGCGCTGTACCCCTGTAAAACCATCGATAACGGGCGCAGGTGCCCCCTCTAAGGAATTTTGGTAAGCCTCTAGGGCTACGCAGGCTCCGCCTAAATCTCCAATGTTCTCACCGATCGTGAGTGCTCCATTTACATGCACTTCCGGAGCTGCGCTCGGATGCAAATTATCAAATTGATCTGTCAACTTCTTGGTAAGAAGTTCAAACTTTGACCTATCTTCTTCGCTCCACCAATTCTTGAGAATGCCATCGCCATCAAATTTTGATCCTTGATCATCAAATCCGTGACCGATCTCATGTCCAATGACGGCTCCGATTCCGCCGTAATTAACCGCGTCATCAGCTTCGATGTTGAAAAAGGGAGGTTGCAGAATTGCTGCCGGAAAGACGATCTCGTTGTAGAGAGGGTGGTAGTAGGCGTTAACAGTCTGTGGCGTCAATCCCCATTCTCGACGATCAATGGGGGTACCCACCTTGGAGAAGTTATATTCTTGAGCAAATGCAGTAACCGCTTCCAGGTTCGCAATTAAATCATCGGCTTTGATAGTGAGTGTGGAGTAGTCGCGCCACTTATCTGGGTAACCAATTTTCGGAGTGAACTTGTCTAGTTTCTCCAGGGCACGGACCTTGGTTGCATCACTCATCCAGGACAAGCGGGCGATATCAGCCCGATAGGCTTCAATCAGATTATGAACTAATCTGTTCATGCGCTCTTTGGCTTCGATCGGGAAGTGGCGCGCTACATATTCTTCTCCGATAGCTTCCCCGAGGGCGCCTTCGACTAGGGAAACTGCCCGCTTCCACCGCTCTCGTAGTTCGGGGGTACCTGACAAAGTACGTCCATAAAAATCAAAGTTTTCTTCAACAAAGACTTTTGATAGATATGGAGCGCTGTCAGAGACCAGATGCCAAGTAAGCCAAGAACTCCAAGCATCGCGATCGAAATCGCGCATTAGCTCAGAAATGCCAACAAAGTGAGATGGCTCTTGAACTATGAGGTTCTCCATGACGCGTGGTGAAACGTCGGCAGCCGCCATCCAATGTTCCCAATCAAAATATGGCGCCAATTTACATAGACCTTCAAAGTTGTATGCATTGAGGATTTGATTCATATCGCGATCTTTAACTTGATCAAAGTGATGTGCTGCGATTTGGGTTTCAAGAGCAATTACACGAGCGGCATGCTCTTCAGCGCGCTCAACCCCGGCTAAGGCAAGCATCTTTCCCACATGGTCTTGAAAAGCCTCGCGAATAGGAGCGTATTGCTCCTCTCGATAGTAGGCCTCATCGGGCAAACTGATTCCCCCTTGCGACATGTACATCACGTACCGCGTGCTGTCGTGGGCATCCACTTCTGCTCCCATGTGGAAAAGTCCTCCTGTCCCACGAGCTTCTAATCTTCCCAGCGTTTCTAGGAAATCTGCGGAATTTGTAATTGAAAGGGATTGGGCGATATCTCCAGAGATAGGTTGCACTCCCAGAGATTCGATCCGCTCCTCATCCATGAATGATCGGTAGAGATCTCCAACCCTTTGCGAGTTTGAACCCTCTTTACTTTGAACTGTGGAGAAGTCTTCAATTATGGTGCGAACATTCGCTTCACTCTCTTCCCTCAGAACGGTGAATGATCCATAACCCGATTTATCTGCTGGAATCTCAAATTTCTTCAACCATCCCCCATTCACAAATCGAAAGAAGTCCTCTTTGGGGGAGATGCCCGGGTCGAAATGGTCTGCGAAAATTCCACTAGAAATGTCAGCGCTTTTAATAGATGAATTCATAACTCAAGCCTATAAGAGGCAGAAGGGAATAGCAGATGCAAGAAATAGTTCTATTTTCAACAAAATAAAATATAAAGTAGGCTAGCGGTATGACTCTTAAAAAAACTGAGCCCAATTGGCTTTCACCCAAAGAGCTAAAAGCCTGGCGTTCTTATATCGTGGCGTCGAGGCGACTTTGGGATGCCATGGAGGTAGATCTAGCCCCTCATGAATTGTCGATGTCGGATTACGAGATATTGGTTCACCTCAGTGAAGCTCCAGAGCGACAAATTCGAATGAGTGAACTGGCAGAAAGCGCGATGATTTCGAAGTCTCGCCTTTCGCACCGAATGAAGGTGATGGAGAAGGCTGGTTGGGTAAGACGTGAAGTCTGCAAAGTAGATAAGCGCGGTCAATTTGCCATCATGACTGAAAAGGGCTGGAAAGCAATTGTGAGAGCAGCCCCTGACCATGTCTCGAGTATTCGCCATCGATTTATTGATCATTTGACTGCTAAAGATCAAGAAGATTTAGCGCGCATCTTTGAACGCGTGAGTTCAAAGATGCGCGAGCAATTTGATGAAACGTGTGGAGAGTAAAAACTCTTTTACTCAATAAAAAACCCCGTCACAGAAAGTGACGGGGTTTTTCAATGGGGACTTACTTCTTAGCAACAGCTTTCTTGCGAGGCTTTGCTGCAACCTTCTTAGCAACAGCTTTCTTGCGAGGCTTTGCTGCAACCTTCTTAGCAGCAGCTTTCTTACGAGGCTTAGCAGCAGCTTTTTTGGCTGGAGCTGCCTTTTTAGCTGCAACTTTCTTACGAGGCTTAGCTGCAACTTTCTTAGCAGCTGCCTTCTTACGAGGCTTAGCTGCAACCTTCTTAGCTGGAGCTGCCTTTTTAGCAGCAACTTTCTTACGACGCTTTGGAGCTGGAGCTGCTTTAGCAGCTGCCTTCTTGCGACGCTTTGGAGCAGTTTTCTTAGCTGCAACCATTTACATCTCCTATCAGAATGGTTCGATCCGTCACCGAACCTGTTCAAGGAGAATCGTGACAGCAATTAGAGGAAGAAGCCACTATTTTCGATATAAAAGTGAGTGCGTGTCGCAACAATATTTTTCTTCAACTTTGTGCTGTTTCACCTTTCAAAAAGTGTTTCTTCAATCAGTTGTTGGATTTTGTGATTTTTTTTCTTTCTGTGCAATGGCATACGGATTTGTTTTTAAATCAAAATTTCGAAATTCAGGGAGTTTCGCAGAGGCCAGGGAGACCAATCCGATGCACAACAATCCCCCCGAAACAACCGAGGTGCGAAGCGAGGTGAGTGCCGCTGAGGTACCAGCGCGTAACTGACCTGCAAGCGGTCCAACGGAATAAGAGAGGAGTTCAAGACCAGCCAAACGACCGCGATATTCGTCATCAATCGTCTGATTCCAGAGATTGGAGCGACAAAGTGCGCTCACTTGGTCTGATGCTCCAGCAAGTCCGAGGAAGAGCAGGACCCACCATAAGGAATCGAAAACTCCGGCAAGTGCAATACAAATTCCCCATCCAATTGCCGCAAAAGTGATCGCACGGCCATATCTCGTGAAATGTTTTATCCATCCACTAGTGGCAGTGACGAGAATCGAACCAACTATTCCGGCAGAGTAGAAGAGACCCAGGGCCCATCGAGAGTGAATCTGATCTGCCCAGAAGGGAAAGAGTGCATTGGGCATAGCAAAGAACATTGCGATGAGATCAATAATGTAGGTGCCCATGAGATCTCGTCTGGAGGCGGCATATTGCAAACCGCCGAACATGGCACGAATGGATTTAGAGGCGCCTTCTTTAACTGGAGGAATTGCTGAAATTTTTAGGATGAAGATAACTGAGACGATGTAGGAGACGATATCGATTCCAAATGCGGTTTTGACTCCACTAGTGGCAATTATCACACCTGCAAGTGCAGGGCCGATGATGGCGCTAAATTGCCATCGAAGTGACATCAGCGCCATAGAAGAAGGAAGATCATCGTGATCCACCAGGCGTGGAATCATGGCGCTAAAGCTTGGGCCAGATAATCCATCAAGCGCTGAAAATCCAACAGCAACCAGATAAAGTAAAAAAAGATGTGGTTTATGAAGCATGGAATTAGTGAGAAGCG
>JAYVUF010000202.1:0-8090 GCA_043788135.1 Actinomycetes bacterium | reverse complement strand
ATGCTCGCTTTGATACCTTCCATTTCAAGATCACTATGAATCTGTTCGGTAACGATTGAAGTGAATTTCTCGCGAAGAGGTTGCCGTTCGCTCACTAAGCGCTCAATTTCTTCATATTTCTTAGGTTCTAAAATTTTAAATGAGAGGTCTTCTAACTCCCACTTGATTGCGTTCATGCCCAACCGATGGGCAAGTGGCGCATAAATATCAAGTGTCTCTCGAGCCTTGCGGGTCGCGCTTTCCAAAGAGACATAATGCCAGGTACGCGCATTGTGCAAGCGATCGGCGAGTTTAATGACCAATACTCGGATGTCTTTGGACATCGCAACGACCATCTTGCGCAAAGTCTCGGCCTCTGCGGTGGGGCCATAGGTTAACTTGTCGAGTTTTGTAACGCCATCAACGAGTTGGGCAACTTCATCTCCAAAATCGATTTTCAGGTTCTGGAGAGAGTAAGGAGTATCTTCGACCGTATCGTGTAATAGCGCTGCAATAATTGTTGCTTGATCCATCCCGAGTTCTGCAAGTATTTCAGCAACCGCAATGGGATGAGTGATGTAAGGCTCCCCAGATTTGCGAGTTTGGCCTTCATGGGCCTTGCTGGCGACCTCAAAGGCGCGCTCTAGTTCAGTGCTCTTAAATTCGGGAAGGTTTTCCTGCAGGCTTTGGGCAAGAGGAGCTAGCAGCGTATTCATGCCCCTGCTCCTTTCATTTGAAAATTATCTGCGGCCCCTGCGCTTAGGCTGATTGCGAGGTCCGCGTTGATGATTCTCTTTGGAATGGGTCGAAGTAACGATATTCGAAATCTCCGCATCACCCTTAATTACTACCCCTTCTCCGACAGAGGTTGCTCCGCGTTGCGCCACGCGCTTTGCTAGGGCTTTCATGGCAGGTTCGCGTTCACGAAGCGTAGCCAATATAGGAGTAGCAATGAAGATTGAGGAGTAAGTACCGGTGGCCAAACCAATAAAGAGTGCCAGTGAGAGATCCTTCAGAGTCCCAGCCCCCAGCAAACCTGCTCCTACAAAGAGAATCGATGCAACAGGCAGAAGAGCTATCAGGGAGGTATTAAAGGAGCGAACCAGGGTTTGATTCACCGCCAAGTTTGCTGCCTGCGAATAAGTAAACTTACCTGTGCTTGTAATCGAGCGAGTATTTTCACGGACCTTATCAAAGACCACAACGGTGTCATACAGTGAGTAGCCGAGAATAGTAAGAAAACCAATAACTGTCGCTGGCGTCACATCAAAACCAACCAAAGCGTAAATTCCTACGGTGATGAAAATATCGTGTATCACGGCGATAATCGCGGCTTGAGCCATCTTTGGTTCAAAGGCCAAGGCCAGGTAGAGCATCACAACAAGTAAGAAACCAATAAGAGCCTGAATGGCTTTATGAGTAATGTCTCTACCCCATGATGGACCAATGCTGAGAACATTAATATTCCCGATTGTTACGTTTAAATCTTTGACAATAGCTTTTTCAACCGCATCATTCTGGGCATTGGAGAGAGTTTTGGTCGTGATTTGAATCTTCTGCGATCCTATTTTCTGAACGATGGTTTCAGAGGTGACACCACTGTCTGCAACCGCTTTTTGGCCTAGGGCGATAGTGGCTCCGGGGGCAGAGACAGTGAACTGCGATCCCCCCTTGAATTCAATTCCAAGGTGCAAACCTTGAACCCCAAGTGAAATTCCAGCGATGAGAATTACAAGTCCAGATAAGGCATAGAAACGGCGTCGGTTCCCAATAATGTTAAAAGATTTTTCACCGCGGTATAAACGGCCGCCCATTCCAGATAAACGAGACATTTATGCGACGTCCTTTCCAACTGCTACACCTAAACTTTGAGGCGAGAATCCAGAGAGCCTGTGACCACTTGAATAGAAAGGTATTTTAGAGAGCAAACTGACCAATGGCTTGGTGAAGAAGAAGACCACCAACAAATCCACCACCGTTGTTAATCCGAGAGTGAAGGCAAATCCCCTCACATCACCGACGGCAAAGAAGTAAAGAAGCGCCGAAGCAATTAATGAGACTGAGTCGGCCACGACGATAGTTCGTTTTGCTCGTTTCCAACCAGTATCTACAGCGGTACGTAAAGATCTGCCATCTCGAACTTCATCGCGTAAACGTTCAAAATACACAATGAATGAGTCAGCTGTTATACCGATCGAGACTATTGCGCCGGCGATACCCGCAAGCGATAATGAAAATCCAATCCACTTACCCAACAGGATGAAGAGAAGATAAGTAATTCCGCCGGCGATAGAAAGAGAACCGACGCTTACAATTCCAAGCCCGCGGTAATAACCAACAGAATAAAGAATAACGAGAATCAATCCCAGCAACCCAGCGAGCAGACCATCATGTAACTGATTGGCTCCCAGCGTCGGAGATACTTGCTCCACATTTCCCCGGTCAAAAGAGAGAGGAAGCGCACCGTATTTAAGGACGTTTGCTAGATCTGATGCCTGCAGCTGCGTGAAGTTTCCGGTTATTTGAGCGTTACCGGCGGTAATAGCGCTATTGATCTGGGGTGAGGTATAGACCAAACCATCAAGTACTACTGCCACCTGATTTTGAGGAGAACCAAGTTTCACAACTCGAGTTGTTAGCGCACCAAATTTAGAGGTGCCTTTCCCGTTAAAGTTAAGAAGAACCATCCAACCGTTACCGTTTGTCTGATCTAAATTAGCACTTGCCGAACCCACATCTGTACCCACAACTTCCGCAGGTCCAAGAATGTACTTACCAGTTCCACCCCTATTGCAAGCCACCAACGATGCGTTGGCATCATCAACATTTCCACCTTGTCGATTTGTGGCTTTGGTGCAATCCAGCGCCGCAAACTTTGCATCCAAGGCGGCTGTTACGCCCGTTGGATACGTTGGAGTCAGAACTGCTGGCTTTGGTTTCTTAGTGGGGGTTGCCTTAGTACCAGGTTTTGGAACTGTGACAGTGGTGCTCTGAGTTGAGGATGTTGAGGTTGTCTTGGAATTCCCGGCCCCTACTGCGAATACCTGACGAAACCTCAGCTCCGCCGTTTGTCCAACTAAATCCACAATTCTTGTTCCGGTGTCACCAGGAACAGAGATAACAATCTGCTGGTTATTACCCGTACCTTGCGAAGCAACTTGGCTCTCAGCGACGCCGAGTGAGTTTACGCGCTGTCGAATAATTGCCACGGCCTGTGCAATCGCCGCCGAAGAAACGCTGCCTCCCTTGGTCACCCGAGGCTGCAAGGTCACGCTGGTACCGCCTCGTAGATCCAATCCAAGTTTTACCTTGTCGTTTTGAATAAAGGCTAGCGCGGTAAAAGCCACCAAAACGATGGCCAGAATCGCGAGAGTTCGCGCTGGCCTTGACTGGGACTTAATTGATTTAGAAATGTTGGCAGACATAGGAGACGAGTCTAGGCATCTAGAGTGGGCATGTCGAAAATAGCAGGCTCGCTTTGTGGTGGCGTTACCCCCACATGTGCCCAACCGGCCTTTGTTGCCATTCGCCCGCGTGGAGTACGAGCTAAAAGTCCTCTCCGAAGTAAGAAAGGTTCGGCCAAACTTTCCAGGGTTTCCGTCTCCTCCCCCATCGACATCGCCAATGTAGTGAGACCAACCGGACCGCCATTAAATTTTTTAACGAGAATTTCCAAGAGGGCTCGGTCTAGTCGGTCCAAACCCAATAGATCGACCTCATACATCTCCAAGGCGGCCTGCGCGGCCGTGAGATCGATTGAGCCTGTTCCATGGATTTGGGCATAATCTCGCACTCGACGTAGAAGGCGATTTGCCACTCTAGGAGTTCCACGAGATCGAGAGCCAATCTCCGTGACGGCATCCGAATCAATGGGTACTTGCATCAAATCAGCACTCCTTTGCACAATGGTCGACAATTCGCCATCGTGGTAGAAATCCAATTGAGCGGTAAATCCAAAGCGATCTCGCAATGGACTAGGCAGAAGTCCGGCTCGTGTAGTCGCACCAATCAGCGTGAAATGGGGTAGGGAGAGCGGTATTGCAGTCGCCCCAGCGCCTTTACCGACAACCACATCAACGCGAAAATCCTCCATAGCCATGTAAAGCAGCTCTTCTGCAGGTCTGGACATGCGGTGAATTTCATCGAGAAAAAGAATCTCCCCTTCCACTAGCGAGGAGAGGATGGAGGCCAAATCTCCGGCATGCTGAATTGCCGGACCACTCGTGATACGAATCGGAGCATTCATTTCTGCAGCCACAATCATGGCCAAAGTGGTCTTACCCAATCCAGGAGGTCCAGCTAGCAAGATGTGATCGGCAGGTGTTTGCCTAGAACGTGCAGCGCTCAATAATAAATTGATTTGAGCGGCAACGCGTTGCTGACCGACAAACTCCTGTAAATTCTTGGGTCGGAGCGCTAATTCTTGTACGCGCTCTGTTTCATCGGCAAAATCACTCGTCACAAGTTCACTCATTTTTTGCACCCGTTAAGGCCGCCCGAAGCAAATCCGCTATTGGTGTCGTAGGTGCGTCGCTATAAGACTTCGCTAACTGTTCAATTCGATCCTGTACTTCTCGCGTACCAAAGCCCAAACCCAATAACGCACTCGCAATTTGATCACGCCAAGAACCAGAGTTCTGGCCACCTATTACCTCGAAATGTGCCACTTTTTCGCGGAGCTCCAGAACTACTCGTTGTGCACCTTTCTTCCCTAGCCCCGGGATACGCTCCAAAATTTCGGGTTGCTCTCCGGCTATCGCGCTCACAAGTTCTGGAGTTTCGTAAATATTCAGCGCGGATTGAGCGACCTTTGGACCAATGCCAGTCACTGTTTGTAAGAGCTCAAAGATCTCGCGATCCGAATTATTTTCAAAGCCATAGAGAGTAAGCGAGTCCTCACGCACCACCAGAATGGTCTGCAAAGTTATTTGAGTACCCACGGTAAAAGCAGCAGAAACTCTCGGTGCAACGCTAACTTGAAGGCCAACTCCCCCAACTTCGATAATTACATTTCCTAATCTGATTCCTTTGACTACTCCCGATAGCGAGGAGATCATGGTTTAACCGCTAGGGAATTTCGCTTCTCTAATCGCAAACGCTCAGTGGCAAGAGCAGCTTTCAATTTACTATCTCCAGTTCCTCTCCAATGGTGGCAGATGGCCAGAGCCAGCGCATCGGTGCTATCAACTGGTTTAGGAATTGAATCTAGGCCTAGTAATTTTTGGACCATAAGAGCAACTTGTTTCTTATCTGCCCGACCTGAGCCCGTCACCGCCGCCTTAACTTCGGAAGGGGTATGCATCGCGACCGGTATCCCCGCCTTAGCTGCCAACAGAAGGGCGACTCCTGCTGCTTGGCCGGTAGCCATAGCAGTGCGGACGTTGAGTTGTGAGAAGACTCTTTCCACGGCAATAACATCTGGTTGAATCCGAAAAATCCACTCTGAAATCTGAGTTTCTAGTTCCAGAAGACGCATTTCCAACGGCGCATCTACCGAGGTCCTGATGACTCCAACTTCCACCATCTGAAGAATCTGTGATCCTTTTCCGTCGACAACCCCTAAGCCACAGCGGGTTAATCCCGGATCAATTCCCAGAACTCTCATGAGATTAAGCCTATTCGGCGAGAACCGCCATAACCTCATCTGACACATCAAAGTTCCCGTACACATTCTGAACATCATCTAACTCCTCGATTGCCTCGATGAGGTTAAATACCTTGGTGGCTGTTTCGGCATCAAGAGAAATTGAGACAGTTGGTAGAAATGATGTATCAGCAGATTCGTAATCTATGCCCGCACCTTGCAACGCTTGCCGAACAGAGAGTAGGTCAGTTGGCTCAGAAACGACCTCAAAGGAATCTCCAATATCGTTCACCTCTTCACATCCGGCATCTAGTACAACTTCTAAAATTCGATCTTCGGTAATTCCCCCACCTTTGCTTACAATCACAACGCCTTTGCGGTTAAACATATAAGAAACAGAGCCTGGGGTGGCCATCGTGCCTCCATTTCGAGTCACCGCAACGCGTACCTCTGAAGCGGCTCGATTGCGACTATCAGTTAAGCACTCGATCATGAGTGCGACTCCTCCCGCCGCATAACCTTCGTACATAATGGTTTGCCAATCAGCGCCCCCAGATTCAAGGCCACCTCCACGTTTGACCGCGCGGTCAATATTGTCAGCAGGCATGGAATTCTTTTTAGCCTTGGCGATAGCATCGAAGAGTGTTGGGTTGCCTTCGATATCAGGGCCACCATTACGGGCAGCAATCTCAATACTTTTAATTAACTTGGCAAAATTCTTAGCACGGCGCGAATCGATGATTGCCTTCTTGTGTTTTGTCGTTGCCCATTTGGAATGGCCTGACATTTAAATCACCAACCTTGATCTCACTCTTATTAACCGCACGCAGGATTACGCGACGGCCGCCTTGCAAACGCTTTCAATGAAATACCTGTGCACCCGATTATCTCCCGTGATCTCCGGATGAAAAGAGGTAGCTAGCAAGTTTCCCTGCCGTACTGCTACTGGATGTAATTCTCCACTAATTTCTACGGAAGCCAAAACTTCGACCCCGACCCCAATTGACTCCACCCAGGGAGCACGGATAAAGATGGCGCGTAGAGCGGGAGCTGTAATCCCCACCATGTTCAGATCCGCCTCAAATGAATCTACTTGACGACCAAATGCATTCCGGCGAACGGTTATATCCATTCCCCCAAAACTTTCCTGATCAACTGTCGCACCCTTAATTCGATCGGCAAGCAAGATCATGCCCGCACAAGAGCCATATGTGGGTAAGCCAGCATGAATCCGCGCGGAGAGCCGGTCAAACAATCCGAACGTTCTCGCCAATTTAGCAATGGTGGTTGATTCCCCTCCGGGAATCACCAGCGCATCAATACATTCAATCTCAGCGAGATTTTTAACTGCAATTGCTTCAACTCCACACTCAGCTAAGGCAAATAGGTGCTCCCGAAAATCGCCTTGCAGTGCTAACACTCCAACCAACATTATCTGTCCAACGTTCTTACCAGCCGCGTTCTGCCAGACGATGAGGCACCGGGATATCTGCAACGTTAATGCCAACCATTGCATCACCGAGTCCACGAGAAACATCAGCGATTACTGTGGCATCTGTGTAATAGGTGACCGCCTTTACACACGCGCTAGCACGAGCGGCTGGATTTCCGGATTTGAAAATTCCTGAACCTACAAATACTCCGTCGGCGCCCAGCTGCATCATCATCGCAGCATCAGCAGGAGTTGCGATTCCACCAGCAGTGAAGAGTACGACGGGAAGTTTCCCGGTTTGCGCAACCTCCTTCACCAAGTCATAAGGAGCCGACAATTCCTTTGCAGCTACATATAATTCGTCTTCACGCATAGAGGTGAGCCTGCGAATCTCTTGCAAGATTTTGCGCATGTGAGTTGTCGCATTTGATACGTCGCCAGTGCCCGCTTCACCCTTGGAACGGATCATTGCTGCACCTTCGTTGATTCGACGCAGCGCCTCACCTAGATTTGTTGCACCGCAGACAAACGGAATCGTGAAGTTCCACTTGTCGATGTGATTCTCATAATCGGCTGGAGTCAATACTTCCGACTCGTCAATGTAATCAACACCTAAACTTTGCAGAATCTGAGCTTCAACAAAATGACCAATGCGAGCTTTTGCCATAACTGGAATAGAAACTGCCGCCTGAATCTTCTCGATCATGTCGGGATCAGACATCCGAGCCACTCCACCTTGAGCGCGGATATCAGCAGGAACACGTTCTAGCGCCATAACGGCAACAGCTCCCGCATCTTCCGCAATCTTCGCTTGTTCCACATTTACAACGTCCATAATGACGCCACCCTTAAGCATCTCTGCCATTCCGCGCTTAACGCGTCCTGTGCCTACATGCTTTTCAGTGTTTTCCGACATTTCATCTCCTTGTGCGGTCTCGGTACCCAAGCGGGAACCTTCGGGGCAAGGCTACAACTCTACTTTGAAGCCGAAGGGGATGGCGTGTTAGAAGGAGGGAATACGAAGTGAGGTTGCTGGTCCGTTAAAGCCACCCAAATTTGGCCTGTGTGGAAGTAGGCGGGTGAGCCATCTTTCAA
>JAYVUF010000201.1:0-2026 GCA_043788135.1 Actinomycetes bacterium | reverse complement strand
TGATCCACGCGTCCTGGAAACAATGCTGGGACAGGGGCATCTCATCCGTGCCTTTGAGGAGTCGCTCTTGGTTCTGGCAGCAGAGGGTTTAGTACATGGTCCGGTTCACAGCAGTATTGGTCAAGAGGGTGGTGCGGTCGGGTCGGGTCTCACTCTTAAAACTGGAGACGGAGTCAATGGTTCACACCGCGGCCATCACCAATTCTTAGCTAAGGCAATTAACTATGTTTCTCATAATCAATTAGATCTAACCAATTTAGTCACCCCAGAAATTCAAACAGTTCTTCTCCGTTCAATGGCGGAAATTCTGGGGCTTTCGCAAGGGTTCTGTGGTGGTCGCGGTGGGTCGATGCATTTGCAGTGGATTGAAGCTGGAGCACTTGGCACAAATGCGATCGTAGGTGGGGGAGTTCCCTTGGCTCTGGGAAATGCATTTGCACAATCGCGTTCAGGATCTAAGGATGTCACTGTTACTTATTTCGGTGATGGAGCGGTTAACATTGGTTCCGTTTTAGAGTCCATGAACTTAGCAAGTGCTTGGAAATTACCGGTATGTTTCTTTATTGAGAATAATTTGTATGCGGTTTCCACACACACCAATGAGGCTACGGGTGAACCACGACTCTCTGCGCGTGGTGCCGGCTTTGGAATTCCATCCTGGAGAGTCGATGGAATGGATCCACTCGCTGTTTACAACGCCATGCAAGAGGCGGAAACAATTATGCGAAACGGTGGTGGTCCAACAATCATCGAAGCCTCCGTATATAGGTACTTCCATCAGAGTGGTCCTTTCCCAGGAAGCGCCTTTGGATATCGCACCAAAGAGGAAGAATCTGAATGGAAAGCTCGTGATCCATTGTTAAGACTCGCAACCGAGATGATTGCACTTGGCTTGATCGATCAAGTTGGCATTGATTCGATTCAAGAACAAGCGAAGGCCGCTTGCACGCTGGTGGTTGAGGCTTTAATTGAAGAGAATCCAGAAGTAGTTGGCAAGCGTCGCATAAGGCCATCTCTCTGGCCAGATACAGACTTTGTTGATGTTGGGATCCGCAGCGACGCTAGTGAACTTCAAGGCGTTCGCACCTTAGAACCGTCTACCGCTACGACTACTACAACGATTAAATTTGCTGACGCGATCGCAGCTGTCCTAGACCGCAACCTGGAGCGAGATGAGCGGATAGTAATTCTAGGAGAAGATATCCACCGTCTTAACGGTGGAACCAATGGCGCGACAAAGGGTCTCGCGGCTAAATATCCTGGCCGAATACTGGGTACTCCTATTAGCGAAAATGCCTTTGTGGGGCTCGGTGGGGGCATGGCGCTCGATGGTCGTTTTAGACCCATCGTAGAATTTATGTATGCGGACTTTATGTGGGTTGCCGCTGATCAATTGTTTAACCAAATTGGCAAGGCTCGTCATATGTTCGGTGGCAAGAATCCTGTTCCACTAGTTCTTCGCACCAAAGTAGCGATGGGTTCTGGATATGGCTCTCAGCACTTGATGGATCCGGCTGGAGTTTTTGCAACACAACCTGGTTGGAGAATCGTCGCTCCCTCATCTGCTGCTGAATATATAGGTCTTATGAATGCTGCCCTCGCGCTCAACGATCCTGTACTGGTACTTGAACATGTAGATCTTTATCAGACTCAACAAGAGATTCCGGAAGGAAATCTCGACTACCAAATCGAATTTGGTAAGGCAAACATTGTTCGCCCCGGTAAAGACTTAACTTTACTCACTTATCTCTCGATGACGAGCAGGAGCGTTGAGGCGATTAATCAAAGTGATGTAGATGCGGAAATTATCGATCTGCGTTGGTTAGATCGAGCCTCCATTGACTGGCAAACTATTGGCGAAAGTATTAGGAAGACAAATAATGTGATGATTGTTGAACAAGGGGCACGGGGTACCTCTTATGGTGCATGGCTCTCGGATGAGATTCAACGTAGGTTCTTTGATTATTTAGATCAACCAATTCAGCGAGTAACTGGAAGGGATGCCTCACCAAGTATTTCAAGGGTC
>JAYVUF010000200.1:0-3868 GCA_043788135.1 Actinomycetes bacterium | reverse complement strand
CTGGAAGGATTCAAATGGAATAAGAGCTTCTTCGCTATGAACGCCACTCCGATTTCAGGGAAACAAATTGCTAACGGCGTATTGCTTGCCGCAATGTTTAGAGTGCTATTTTCTGTGGTTGTATACGGAACAATTGTCTACCTCTTTGGAGGTTTTTCATCGGCTCGCGCTTGGTTCGCTATTCCAACTGCTTTAGCAGCAGGTGCCGCCTTTGGCGCATTTATCATGGGAATAACCGCGCGGAGTAAAAATGATGACACTTTTTTCATGATCCTCAATCGTTTTGTCATGATGCCGTTATTTCTATTTTCTGGCACTTTCTACCAATTGTCATCAATACCTATTTATTTGCGTTGGATTGGATGGCTTTCTCCCTTATGGCATACGACAGAACTTGGTCGCTTCTTAACATATGGTCATCACATCTCATTTTTGATGTTTTTTGTGCATATTGGATTCTTACTCGCCATGTTCGCATTCGGAATTACCTTCGCTCATCGCCAATTTGAAAAGCGATTATCCTTATGATTCGAGATAACGCGGTGTCGATTGCGCAATCTCGAAAAAATCGCTTTGCCGAGGGAAGTTACTCCGGTCGAGCGCATGTACTACTTGAACGAAGTTTGCTCGCATTCAGAAATTCTGCCTGGCTCGCCGTTCTCTCTGGTTTTTTCGAACCTGTTCTTTACCTACTCTCCTTTGGATATGGACTTGGGCATTTGATTGGGAAGATCCCACTTCAAAATGGACATACCGTGAGTTACGCCGCCTATATCGCGCCAGGTTTATTAGCAACCAGCGCCATGAATGGCGCAATTTACGATTCGACTTGGAATGTATTTTTCAAACTTAAATTTGATCGAATTTATCAAGGAATGCTGCAAACATCTTTGGGCTCACTCGATGTAGCACTTGGAGAAATCAGTTGGGCACTCATTCGTGGACTTGCTTACGCAATTGGTTTTATGTGCGTTGTAGTTCCCGCTGGTCTAATCACTAGTTGGTGGGCGCTGTTGGCTATACCTGCTGCAGTACTAATTGCTTTTGGATTTGCTTCAGTTGGTATGGCGATCACTTCGTATTTTACAACTTTTCAACAAATGGATTTCGTTAATATTGCGATGCTCCCCATGTTTTTATTCTCAGGATCCTTCTACCCATTAACTGTTTACCCCGGCTATCTACAAGGAATCCTCAAAGCGCTACCGCTATGGCAGGCAATTGCCATGGTGCGCGATTTAACCTTAGGAATGGTGAGCTGGGGAATTTTGTGGCACATACTTTATTTTGCGGTCATGGTACTTATTGGAGTAACGGCAACTACGCGAAGATTGACCAAACTCTTCTTACGTTAATTAATTTTCTTAATTGTCGTAGTTTCGACGATCCCATCGATGTTCAAGGCGGTCGCTCCACTTTGGTTTTTTGGACTTTAGCTTTCCATTACTAGCCTTACCGAGTGAGAAATTAGTAAAGATAAAGAATGCACCAATCAAAGCAATTACAAACCCACCTAATCCAATTAGTGTGGACTTAGCGATAAGGCCCCCGAAGAGAATCCCCAAACCAGCAAGAAGGGCGATTGCCCCATAGAGAATAAAACTTCCCTGTTTTGTTCGCGCACTACCTGTAAGCGTGGAGACAAGACGAGGGTCCTCTTGCTCAAAGGCCGCTTCCATCTCCGCAAGAAGTTTGCGTTCATGATCTGATAGAGCCATTTCTTAAGAATAGAGCAGTCTGACACTAATTCGCTATATGGAAAGCCCCGCACAGGCGCTAACCCTCAATCGGCTCCTCATTTACTCGTTCAAATAATCTGGCCGGACGAACCGATGCATCCCCGAATCGGGCCTTTGCCTGATCCATCGCGCGTGTCGCCTCACGCCAACCATTTTCACGCTCACCGAGTTCGAGTTGCACGGGTGAGCCAATGGAATCCACAAGATTTTCTAACCCAATTCCAATCATTCGGATTCGAGCTCGCTCCAATTTAAGAGCTAAATACAACTTCTTTGCAACTTCGTAACAATCTTGTATTCCATCTATGGGCAACGTCACAGTTTTAGAGCGCGAAATTGTTTTAAAATCAGCAAAACGCACCTTAATGGAGATCGTCTGTGCTGACATCTCTCGCGCTCGTAGTCTGGCCGATGCCTTTTCGGTAAGGCGTAAGAGTTCTTTCAATATCTCCTCTTCCTCATCGAGGTCGCGCGCAAATGTTTCGGCAGCGCTGATACTTTTATCTGGTTCATCTGGAACCACTGCCCGATAATCCCGGCCCCACGCCAACTCATATAAGTGAACTCCATTTGCTTCACCAAGTGCACGAATAAGTGTCTGACGTGGAGTGCTAGCTATATCACCAACAGTTCGCAAACCTAAACGCAATAACTCTTCATTTGTTTTAGGTCCTACTCCCCATACTGCGCTCACAGGAAGAGGATGTAGGAACTCCAATACTTTTTTCGGATCAACTTCTAACATGCCATTTGGTTTGCAAGCTTGAGAGGCCAACTTCGCAATAAACTTAGTAGTGGCGATTCCAACAGAACAGGTAATCCCCGCGTGTGAATAAACATCGGCTCGGATTCGGCGCGCTATCTCTGGCCCATCGCCAATCAATTTACGCGAACCCGTTACATCGAGAAATGCTTCATCGAGTGAGATCGGTTCTACGAGTGGTGTGTAACTTCCAAATATTTCCATAATGCTATGCGAGACCTCGCTATAGCGATGGTGGTTAGGTACTACAAATATTGCGTGCGGCGCCATGCGTTGAGCACGACCAACTGGCATCGCGGCGCGGATCCCAAATTTGCGCGCCTCATAGTTGGCAGAGAGAACGACTCCGCGTGCGCCGGCTCCGACAACTACAGCTTTGCCTCGTAGGGATGGATCATCTTTCTCGGCAACAGATGCATAAAAGGCATCCATATCTACATGCAGGATCGTTGTGATCTCATCCATGCCCTGGCTCATAAACTCGCAGATTACGCCACTTCTCATATGAGTCGGTGAGTTCCCACGCCTGATTTGCGCGTAATGAGATTCCACGCGGCCCAGTTCGCCTGATTTCACCCCGCACTAAGAAGAGCGAGGAGGCAAAGAGCAGATTGCCACTACTTTGTTGAATATCTTCAAAGAAGGTCACATCGTTGCATCCGTGTCCATCATCGAGGGTTAGAAAGATGACGCGTTTACCTGAACGAATCGGTGGCATCTGTAGCGCAACCTTGACCCCTGCTACTAAGACTGATTCACCTGAACGCTTATGAATCAGATCTGAAGAGCGCACCGCCCCTACGTGATTCAAAAACTCTCCATAGAACTCCATCATATGGCGCGAAATATCCATGCCAGTGAGATCAAGCTCGTGCCGTACCTCCTCAGCTGGAGAGAATCTGGATAGACCACTTGCTTCTAACCGTGGCGGGGTAAGCCCAAGCACCATCTGACTAGTTGCGCTCCCTCGCATATTTATACTCGTTAACTTATAAAGATCCTGTAGGTGCAGTAAGAGATCGCGACGGTTGAGATCGCCCCGATCTAGATGGCCTAATTGGTGTAACTCATCAAATGCCCCCACCATGATCAATGCTTCGCAGACTGGTCTGCTGACACTGGCACGCGCTACAAAATCTGCGAGATCAAGATAGGGGCGCGAACGGATGATTCCATCAATCTGCGCATCGTTGATACCTGCAATATCGCATAACGCCATTCTGATTGCATATCCACGTGCATCGGGTAGCACCAAACTCTTACCAGTGCTCATCAGATCAGGAGCTAAGTAGGGTGCGCGCGTATCACCATCTAAAGCCATGCGCTCAACACGATAACTGCGATCTGAGGTATTGATATCAATCGG
>JAYVUF010000199.1:0-2170 GCA_043788135.1 Actinomycetes bacterium | reverse complement strand
GGTGTCGTGTTGAAATATTGTTTCCCACCAGACCTAATGTGAAATGCGCCGCATGCAATTGCTGCCAAACCTTCTTCGACGAGTGCTAACTTACAATCAACCAGGCGAGCCTTTTGCGCACCATAAGCGAGCGCACGACCAGGAATTGATTCAATGTCACTCTCGTCATATTGCCCCAGGTCAGCGGTATAGGCAAAAGGTAGAGCGCCTTTTTCACGCATCCATGCAACTGCAACTGAAGTATCAAGACCCCCCGAGAAGGCAATTCCGACTTTTTCTCCCGCAGGGAGGGAGGCGAGGACTTTAGACATATACAGAGCCTACCTTCGCCATTATTCTCAGCCAAAATGGTTAATCTGATCAATCCGTTCTATCCACTCCTTGTGTTCATCGTGCTCGCGCGCCACTACAAAAGTCCTCATATCTTTACGGCGTGCCAGGCTCAATCTCTCAACAATCACCTGCGCCTGTAGCTGCGAAGTTCGAAGTAGCACCCAAAATCCAACATCTGAGGTTCGCGCAAAAAAATCTCCGCCTCTCAACTCACTTCGTAGCTCAAATGCCAATTCGATCAATGACTGTTGCAGGGCAGCAGCAGTTTGAAAGCGGTCGGGCGGGAGTGAGATCGATAATATTGTTAAATTTCGATTTTCTCGTTTGGCCGTTGAAATCTCGCGCTTTAGGTTTTCGTGAAAAAGCGCTGGGGACATAGTAAGCGTCAGGGAATCTGAGATTCCATCGCTCGCAAATTCCACATCCCTCAGGTCGAACGCTGCCATTTCGCAAGATTACTTGGATACCCTTAAGCCGTGGAAATTAGTGACGAACTTTTTGAGAAGAGCAGAAAGACCGCCATCTTTGCGCTTCGACTGGAATCGGTCATCATGCTGGCGCTCATCGTCTACCTCGCGCTTCTAGATGCGCTTCGAACCAAGCCGCTAAACGCTCCCCTTGCCCTAGCTGGGGACTTTATTGGACTCTCTCTCGGAACCATCGGACTTTTTTTATGCTCTATCAGTTACAAAAATCGGAAATCATGGGGGCGAGCCCCGGCAGTACTGGCCAATTTAATTGCCTTAGGAGTCGCTTATTTCATGGCCTCAGGGAAGTTCTATATCGGGGCAATACCACTCGGGATCCTGGCCTTCGTAACCGCCGGAGCCTGCGTTCTGGGTTATCGAGATTAATTACCATTCAATTATTTGACGCTCTTCCCATAAAACCCCGGTTTTATCTTGAGTCGGATCAAAGGGCCGAGTTGCCAACCAGACCGCGGTATCTGCTCCTTCTTCCACGGAGAACGGTGCATCGCTACCACCCATATCTGTGCGAGTGTGATTCGGGCAGATCGCATCCACCAACACCCCTCTGGCGCCTAAACCTGTTTCATGCGCCAGATTTCGAACTAGCGCGTTCACCCCAGCTTTGCTGATTCGGTAGGGAGCGAGCCCTCCCGTATTTCCCGGACCTGTCATTCGACCCAAGCAAGCGCTAAAAATAATTATTCTGCCCATTCTCGCTGTCGCCATGGCGGCTCCCAAGACGTTCACTAAGGTGAAGGTGGAGTCGAGATTTATTGCCAGCACTCGGCGCCACTCCTGATCAGTGGTGCGTAGGGTCTTGGACATGCGCTCACTCATAACCCCATGGGCAAGTAGCAACACTTCAGGTGCGCCAAAAGTTGCCAGAATCTCATCGGCAACCGCACGGGTGGCAACCTGATCTTCAAGATCAACCGCCCTAAAATCGGCGCCGATATCTGCCGCTGCCCGAGAGAGACGATCTGGATCCTTGGCAACCAGAACTAGGTGGTGGCCCTGCGCCTTGAGCTCTCTGGCACATTGGAGTCCGAGTCCGCGACTTCCGCCTGTAATTACGACCAATCCCATATATCCAAGCCTAGTTCGCTACTTCACATCCTGCCTGAGGAAGAGAGCCACCCTTACTGATTAAGATAAGTCCGTACCTGAACTTCATTCGAATCCTGGCCTACGAGAGGTCTACGCTTCGAAACGATTCAAGAAGCGGAGTGAGCACCAGTGTCGGCTTCGAATACCCCTGCAAATCATTTTGGTGGTTCATTTGGCCCCAATGAATGGCTCGTGGATGAAATGTATGAGCGCTATCAACACGATCCATCTTCCGTAGATAAGGCATGGTGGGATTTTTT